>NZ_OZ034990.1:300000-600000 GCF_964030935.1 Rickettsiella endosymbiont of Aleochara curtula | reverse complement strand
TGGGATCATTATTGAATCGGATAAAAGGTTTAGGGTATGCTTCGCGGGAAACAGGCCATAAGCGAGATCCATTTCCTCCTGACAAAACAACAGGGACAAGCATCTTATTTCATCCTTGAAATCTAGTAGATTTTTAACAGCGTTTTTTGCTTTTTCTTTATCCTTAGGACTCTCTTATTGTTTGATTCTAGGATTAGAGGTATTGTTATTGAACACTAACGTATGGCTTGGGTAAAGATTGAATTGTATTTATTAAAGTAAGCCAAACAATTTAAAGGACCATTGAAACATAGCTTTTTTAGTATATCAATATATCAAACTGTATTCGAGTGATTGAAGGGTCGCAATGGGTTTATGGAAAGCATTTTACATTTAGGAAAATTCTCTAATGAGCAGGTAGGAGGTATCGAAACCGTTGTTGATACGCTACTTACCCGATTGAGCCTAGATTTTAAATTGTTCAATTTAGTTGCAAGCAGCAGTTTTAAAAATAAGATAGTTGAGCAAGCTGGGTATATCGAATATAACGCAGCTTTAGCAGGAATGCTTGCGCGTACTCCTTTTTGCCCTAGCATGCCTTACCAAATAAGAAAACTTTATCAGCGCTATCAGTTTTCTATTGTGCATTTGCATTTACCCAATCCCATGGCGCACCTCGCTTCAGAAACTTTACCTGATTCGGTGAAAAGAATTATTAGCTGGCATAGTGATGTGATACGACAAAAAAATTTATTAAAAATATATCAACCTTTCGTTAATCGCTTATTAAAACAGGCCAGCGCGTTAATTGTTTCGACCCCCTATTTAGCTGAAAAGTCTATACAAATTAAGATAGCCAGGGACCGCAAGATTATTCATACCATTCCTTACGGTGTAGATTTCGATTATTTTTTGATCAATAAATATCAGGAAAAAATGGATCAGATTAAACAGCAATACTCGCATCGTTTTCTGGTATTTGCTTTAGGCAGACATGTTTATTACAAAGGATTCTGTTATTTAATTGAAGCAATGCAACATTTACCTAAAAATATTACTTTATTATTAGGAGGGGAGGGGGCATTAACTCGAAAATTGAAGCAACAGGTCAAAACTTTACAACTTGAGCATCAAGTTTATTTTCTGGGTGAAATAGCTAAACAGAATTTGCCGGCTTATTATCATGCCTGTGACTTATTTTGTTTGCCATCGATTGATCAAAGCGAAGCGTTTGGGATCGCTCAATTGGAAGCGATGGCTTGTGCAAAACCAGTTATTTGTTGTGATGTGACGCATGCCGCGAGTAATGTGAATCAAGATGCCGTGACCGGCTTTGTCGTCTCTCCACGCAGTCCTAGAGCCTTGGCCAATGCAATCTATACACTCTATCAGGAACCTGTATTACGACGCTCTTTAGGTCGATCGGCTTATCATTACGCTAAAGAAAACTTTACTACACAAAAAATGGTAGCACAGATTAAAAATCTATATCAGGAAATTCATCATTTTAATTAATATAATCTAAGAGAAATTTATGTATCCAATTAAACTGTCTATTAGCATAGTTGTGTATGGAGAAGATTTTGAGCAAATTAAAGAATGCCTTTTGAGTTTACTCAACGCGATTCCTAAGGATACATCTTATAAAATTACACTGGTAGATAATGGTGCTTTAGAATTAAATAAAAAAAACGACTTTGATCTGAAAATTAAAGCTTTTTTTCCAAATTTACCGATCGATTATTTAATATCTCCCAAAAACGGGGGTTATGGCTATGGTCATAATCATGCACTATTAAAAAGTGATGCGGAATATCATCTTATTCTGAATAACGATGTGTATTTAATGCCAGACACACTCAAAAACGCGTTTGAATTTATGCAACAACATCAGCAAATCGGGATGCTCGTTCCTGATGTATACGATGTGGATGAGAACAGAGTGCATCTTTGTCGGCTTAATCCTAGCCTTTGGATAAGTTTTTTGCGTCGTTTTTCACCCGACTTTTTAAAGAAATTCTTTAAAAATCAGTTAAGTAAATTTGAGATGCAAGATAAAAATTATAATGAAGTTATGTTTAAATTAAGTAATCCCACAGGTTGTTTTATGTTTTGCCGACTGGATGTACTTAAACGTTTAGGTGGATTCGATGAGAAATTTTTTATGTATTACGATGATTCAGATTTGGGTCGACGACTGGCAAAAATTTCGCAAATAGCTTATTCCCCAACGGTTAAAATTAAACATGTCTGGCGCCGTGCCGCCTATAAAGACAAGCGTATGGCATGGATTGCAAGTAAATCGGCCTTATATTATTCGTGGAAATGGTTGTTAAAACAATAGCTCAGAGGAGAGGTCCTGTAGGCAAACATAATTTTTGTCTTTCGGCGATATTATCGGTGCTTGCAAAGGCCAATTAATAGCCAAGTTAGGATCGGACCAAAGTATGCCTTGTTCTGCTTCAGGGTTATAGTAATCGCTGCATTTATAATGAAAATCAACGATCTCGCTCAGCACACAAAATCCATGTGCAAATCCTTGGGGTATAAAAAGTTGATAATGATTTTCATCGTTCAAAATAATGCCAAACCATCGCCCAAATGTTGCAGATTGGGTTCTGATATCCACGGATACATCAAATACGCTGCCACGTATGACGGTAACTAGTTTGTCTTGTGGTTGCTGGAGCTGATAATGTAAACCACGTAAAACATTTTTACTGGAACGAGATAAATTATCTTGAACGAAATAAATATCTTTTTTTAGCAATCGTTGATAACGTTCTGCCTGAAAAGCTTCTAAAAAGAAACCTCGTTCATCTTGATGCGATTTCGGATCAATTATCATTAAATCTTGGATAGGCGTTGGAATAATTTTCATATTGCTCTTTCAAGTATATCGAGTAAATAGTTACCATAATTACTATTGAGTAATTTACGAGCAGAAATCTCTAGGGCTTGGGCGCTGATAAAGCCTTTACGCCAAGCGATTTCTTCTAAACAGGCTATCTTCAAGCCTTGCCGCTTTTCGATGACTTGCACGAAATGCGAGGCTTCAAGTAAGGCATCGTGTGTCCCCGTATCTAACCAAGTACTGCCGCGGCTGATTAATTGATGTGAAAGTTGTCCCTGAGTTAAATATTGCCGATTCACATCGGTAATCTCCAATTCACCACGCTTCGAAGGTTTAATATTTTTAGCAATATCAATCACTTGATTATCATAAAAGTACAGGCCAGTGACTGCCCAATTAGACTTAGGTTGTATGGGTTTTTCTTCTATATCAATTAAACACTGATCTTTATCAAATACTGCAACCCCATAGCGCTCAGGATCATTGACAAAATAACAGAAAATCTTTGCGCCATTTTGCTGTCCAGCTGCCGATGTTAAGTTTTCAGAAAATTTTTCCCCATAAAATAGATTATCGCCCAGAATGAGCGCGACCGAATCTTTGCCAATAAAATTTTCACCTATTATGAAAGCTTGAGCTAAACCATCAGGATTTTTTTGCGTTAAATAACTAAGATTGATTCCCCATTGTTCGCCTGACCCTAGTAAACTCTGGTACTGAGATAAGTCTTCAATGGTGGTTATAATTAAAATCTCTTGAATACCGGCTAACATTAATGCACTGAGCGGGTAATAGATCATCGGCTTGTCATAAACCGGCAATAACTGCTTACTAATTCCTTTAGTTATAGGATGTAGACGCGTACCTGAACCACCTGATAATACGATACCTTTCACTGATAACTATCCTTGTTAAATGCGGGTGAAAAAAGTGCAATTCCAATTCTATCGCTTTAATTTTTGCCTAGTGTAAGGTATATTGCGGTTTATTAAAATAGCTTTTGAACATGATGTCTAAACCCACTGTATTAATTAATATCGTTCTTTATCATCCTGATAAGAAAAAAGTATTAGACCTAATCGATATCTGTTCCCAATATGAAAAAGGCAAGGTTTTATTATTTGATAATAGCGAAGGTTCTCTATCCTTTGAGTTTGATAATAATAAGAACGTTTTTTTATTTAAAAGCCCGAAAAATGTCGGCGTGGGTGGTGCACATCATGCCGCATGTCAAATGGCCGAAGAAAAAAATTTTGATTTTGTATTATTTCTCGATCAAGATAGTCAGCTCCCTACAGGATTTTTAACGGATATGATTTCCGGATTTTATCGATTACTAAAATTACATCCGCGTTTGTGTGCTATTGGTCCTTCCTGGAGAGATCCTGAGCTCGATGGAGGATTAACAAGGGCATTAAAAGATAAGCTAAGAAGCTTCTTAAAAGCGCCAAATTTAAAGCATGTGTTAATTAGCTCAGGAATGTTAATTTCGGTAGCTTGCTTAAAAGATGTGGGTTACCCAAAAAAAGAATATTTTATCGATTTAGTGGATACAGAGTGGTGTTTACGGGCTTTATATAAAAATTATCAAATATTCATGTTACCTGATATTCATATGTCGCATAGAATCGGTGAAATCAAAAAAATAAGTAAATTCAATTTTCAATATGAACAGCCGATTCGCTATTATTACTCACTGCGTAATAGCTTATTTCTATTTCATGAAAAACATATTTCATTTGCATGCAAATTTTTTATTTTAGCTGGAAATTTATTTAAGTTAAGAAAAATAATTTTCTCACCTAAACCGATACAAAGTTTAATCACGGCTAGTCGCGGCATTAAGGATGGATTATTAATGAAAAACCATACTAACGAAATATAGTTTACTATTATCTTAAGGATTAGAAATATAATGTCTGATGCTACTGTACTAATTAATATCGTACTTTATAATCCTGATAGAGATAAAGTATTAGAGCTCATTCGCATTTGCTCTAAGTATCAATCGGCTAAAATTTTATTGTTTGATAATGCGTCAAATTCTGAATGCCTAGAAAATATTAATTCAGATCACATTATTCTGTTTAATAGCCCTAGAAATGTGGGCGTGGCGGGTGCGCATCATTATGCGTGTAAAATGGCTGAAAGGGAAAATTCTGATTTTGTTCTTTTTCTCGATCAAGATACGCAGCTACCCGAAGAATTTATACATAATATCATTTCAGAATTTTATCAATTACAAAAATTACATGCTCGTTTGATTGCCGTTGGACCTACCTGGATCGATCCTAGAACTTACAATTGGTATCAGGAAAGAAGAGAAAGAATTAGTCTGAGAAATAGTTTGCGAAATCTATTAAAGATTACTGAAAAAAAGAAAAAAATACATAATTTACTGAGACTGGACAATATTATCATAAGTTCAGGAATGTTAATACGAGTCGATGCTTTTAAGGAAATTGGCTATCCAGAAAAACATTATTTTATTGATTTAGTTGACATAGAATGGTGTTTACGCGCACTTTCTAAAAACTATCATATTGAGATGCTTAAAAATATTAAGATTCGGCATACGATAGGAGAAGTGAAGAAAAATAAAAATAGTGTGTTGCACTATCAAAAGCCGCTACGTTATTATTATTCTATTCGGAATAGTTTTTTACTTTTTGGAGAGAAACAGTATCCATTTAACTTCCGTATTTTTATTTTAATTCGAAATATATTAGAAATAAAGAAAATACCCTTTGTACCTGAGTCTAAAAAAAGTTTAATAGCGGCACTACATGGTTTAAAAGATGGCTTTTTATCTAGAAAAGGGGTTTACCTAGAAACGTTTAAATAATATTTAAGGACAGTCATTGAAACTTTTGTTAACCGGTGCACATGGTCAAGTAGGTCATGAGATTATTGATTTAGCGGTAAAATATAACTTGGAATTATATCCGCTGACACATCAGCAGCTTAATATCACAGACTTCGAACAATTAAAACAGGCCGTAGCTGTTATTAAACCCAATTACATTATTAATGCTGCGGCTTACACCGCGGTTGATAAGGCCGAAAAAGATAGTGAATGTGCTTTTGCTGTGAATGCCTTAGGCGTTAAACATTTAGCCAAAATTGCTCAAGAATATGACATACCTTTATTACATATTTCGACGGATTATATTTTTGATGGTCAAAAAAAAATGGCTTATTGTGAAGACGATGTAGCTAATCCTTTATCCGTTTATGGTTTAAGTAAATTAAGCGGTGAAAATTTTTTAAGGGAAACTTGGTTTAAGCATATCATTTTACGAGTCAGTTGGGTATTTGGAGCATACGGCAATAATTTTGTGAAAACGATTATTTGTTTAGCAAAGGAAAAACCAGAATTAAACATTATTGCTGATCAAAAAGGGGCTCCTACTTATGCGGGCGATATTGCGCAGACTTTGCTTAAAATAGTGGCGTGTCTACATAATGGTCGGTGTGCGTGGGGGACTTACCATTATACAGGGACACCTGTGCTGAGTTGGTATGAATTTGCTCAAAAAATAGTGGATGAAGTGAAACAACAGCAACCATTAATACTAAGAAAAATTAGTCCTATTACGGCATTAGAATATCCGAATCTTGCGCGCAGACCTTATAATTCTGAATTGGCTTGTAATAAGATTGCCCAAATATTTAATATTGAACCGAATAATTGGTCTGAGGGATTGAAGAAAATGGTAATTTCTACATGATATATACGCCTAAAAACATGTTAGTGACAGGAGGTGCCGGTTTTATTGCCAGTCATTTTGTGCGTTATTACCAAGAGCATCATCCGGAGATATTTATTGTCAATCTCGACAAACTCACTTACGCTGGATCATTAAATAATTTAAAAAATTTACGCTTTCCACAGCAACATCATTTTGTGCAGGGAGATATACTGGATAGTGATTTAGTGTTGAAATTGTTCAAGGATTTTAAGGTAGATACGCTGGTGCATTTTGCTGCCGAAACCCACGTCGATCGTTCGATTAACTCACCTGAGAAATTTATTCAAACCAATATATCGGGCACATTCGCTTTATTAGAGACATGTCGAAAATATTGGTTGCAAGAACAGGGTTTCGGCCAAGGTGATTGTCGATTTCACCATATCTCTACCGACGAGGTGTATGGTAGCTTACAAAAAGATGAACCTGCTTTTACTGAATTTACGCCTTACCGACCTAATTCTCCTTACTCAGCTAGCAAAGCTTCTTCAGACTATCTGGTGCGCGCTTATTATGCTACCTATGGACTTCCGGTTAGCATAAGCAATTGCTCGAATAATTATGGTCCTTTGCAACATAGAGAAAAATTCATTCCCATGGTTATTCAGCAATGTTTAACTAAGCAACCCATACCCGTTTATGGCGATGGTTCGAATATTCGTGATTGGCTGTATGTCGATGATCATTGTAGCGCTATCGATGCAGTGATTCGTAGGGGGCGGGTGGGAGAAACGTATAATATAGGAGGTAATAATGAATTGAGTAATTTAGCTGTTATTTCTGCTATTTGTGATGTACTTGCTAAAATTAAAGCCAGCACTTTCAATTACAATAAATTAATTACTTTTGTGAAAGACAGACCTGGACATGATTGGCGTTATGCTATTAATTCAAGAAAAATAAAAGAAGAGATTAATTGGCAACCAAAAGAGACTTTTTTAAGTGGGATTATAAAAACACTGACTAAGTATTGTAATACCAACCCTGTTTTTTCGCCTCGCGAATAGTAGAGGTGACTGGATCGTAAGTTCCTACCACTGAACGCTTATAAGGGCTTGTCCGCTGTTTTTTTAGTTTTTTTACAATAGTGACACTGTCATGAAAGGTGATGGCATGTAGCCATTTAGCAATATCCAGATCGTGTTCTGAAAAAAATTCCAGCGCTTTATTATTTTCTATATGATAAAAATTCAATAAATCAGTCAGCTTTTTGAAGAACGCAATTGAAGAATTTTCACTTGGAAATGAGCCGCCATGACTTTGCCAATAAGACGTGCACAAATCTTCCGTCAAATAAATTCCGCCTGGTTTAAGTCGTGAAAAAAGTAAATAAAAAGTACTTATTATATCAGAGCAGATATGAGAACCATCATCAATGATGATATCAAATTTCAGTTTTTGAAAATTTTTTTCAATAGACTGCTTCTCAGTAATATCAAAATTATATACTTTTATATCCTTTCCAAGATCTAATTGCGATACCCTTGAATCAATATCGACACCATGAATCGTAGCGTTTCTAAAATATTTTTTAAGGATTTGTAAGCTTCCACCGTTTTGTACGCCTATTTCTAATACCGAAGGTGAATGAGAGATGTAGGGTTTAAAAAATTCTTCATAAATATCGAGATAATTGATCCATTTATCACAAGCATTGATATTGTGTCGATAAAAAACTTCTTTAAAAGGGATAGTTTGTAGGTTAGCAGTGGGTGAAGTTTTATTGCGTAATAAGTTTTTAATAAACGTAATCATCTGATCTTCCATTATCTCGTTCAATTAGGAAAATATTTCAGTTAAATGCAATTCCCGCTGAAAAATCCAAAATTGGTTGTAAACATATAACACTCTGCTTTATCTTGCAATATTTTACTAAAATAAAGGCTTGAGATAAAGAAAAAAAAAGTGTTAGTATTTTCTTTAGCAAAGATATCGAACACACTAGTAACCATCGCTGATTATGATATTTTAGGCTGTGATATTTAAGGGAGTAAATCGAAATGCATGATACTGCAATGATGCTGGGAAAAATGTTCTTTGATCAATATGTTCAAAAATCCGGATTGCATATTGTGGATATTGGCGCACAGGATGTGAATGGGTCGTTACGATCAGTTAGTTCAGCGCAAAATAAATATACAGGCGTTGATTTTGTAAAAGGTAAAGGGGTAGATATTGTTATTACCGATCCTTATACCTTACCTTTTGAAGATAATTCGATTGATGTGATTGTTTGTTCTTCGTGCTTTGAGCATGCCGAGTTTTTCTGGCTGATGTTTACCGAAATATTAAGGGCATTAAAGCCAAGCGGAATTCTTTACCTTAATGTTCCTGCAAATGGCGTTTTTCACCGTTTTCCAGTGGATTGTTGGCGTTTTTACCCAGATAGTGGGAAAGCCTTAGAAAACTGGGGAAAAAGAAATCAGTATCCATGTGTTCTTTTAGAATCGTTTACAGGCACGCCCATCACTGACATTTGGAATGATTTTGTAGCGGTTTTTTTAAAAGATCAGGCTTTTATTCCAAATTATCCCAACAGAATTCAAGCAATTTATCAAGACTATATATACGGAATAACTTATGAAAATCCGTCTTTTACTAATTACAAAGAAGCACAATACGAAACTGTCGATCTAGAAAGCAAATTAAGAAACGTTTCGCGTGAATTGGAACAAAAAAGGATCGCTATAGAGGAAATATATAATTCATCAAGTTGGCGAATGACTGCTCCAATAAGGAAAATAAGAAATCTTTTGAAGATTAATCGAGTGGGTGAAGCCATCTAACTTTATTTTATCTGAGATTTAACTTTGAGAAACTCCTAGCTGATATTGCGAGCGCGGAAAATATTTACTAGTTGTAGTGAAATTTGATTTTTCGATTATATAAATGGCTCATTGACCTGCCAGTTTAAGCATCTTAATGCATAAAAATTAGTAAAATCATGGCTCAATTTACTATAGTATTAACATTTACTTTTAATTGTACCTCTGTATAATCAGTGTCTGTTACGAATAGGGATAATTTGTAAGATGTCGTTGTATAAGGGTTTATTTCCGACTTGTCAGTTAAGTAAAGCTGATTACTTCCTTGGCGGAATACTTTTTTTATTTTGTTATTTCGCCTTTTTTCAAGGTGATATAATTGCTACGGGATGGAATTCTTTAAACTATTTGTATGGAAATCCACTTGATTTTTACCAGAATTGTAGAAAAATTGTCGGACAAGGTATTTTTGACGCGGCTAGTTATCCGCCATCGATATTTTTAATCTTTGCAGTATGGCTTTTACCCTTTAAACTTTTAGGTTTCATTACCTCTCCTCACTATTTTCCAATCTACTTAGTATATTGGCTAAAAGCGTTAACTTCTTTAGTCTATGCTGTCACCGGCTTGGTTTTTTATCGGGTTACGCAGATTTATCAAACAAATCAAAAATGGGGGATCTACTCCACTTGGATTTGGTTAACATCTCCGCTAGCGTTTTTCTCTCAGTTTATTTTTTCTCAATACGATATTTTTTATGTTTTTTTAACCCTATTGGGTTTCCTGTTTTTTTTAGAAAAAAAAATCTATTGGGCTTCTTTTGTATTTGGCCTAGCAATAACTTTCAAATATTTCCCTTTTTTTGTTTTTATACCTTTACTTCTATTTTTTGAAAAAAAAATAATAAAAATAATTTTATGTGGATTGATCTTTTCAATTCCAACGCTGATTATTCAGGGATTATATATCCATTCGCCTGCCTATGTTGCGGGTGTATTGGAATTTTCCCCCCTTGCGCGTGTATTTTCAGCAGGCTTAACTTACAATGGTCAGAAAATATATTATATTTTTTCAGTATTTTTAATGTTATCTGGAATTACTTACTATTTAGATCTTTCTGAGAATTATAAAAAAATAGCCGCTTTTATTTTTTTATCTTCAAGTATATTTCCATTTCTATTTATAACCTGGCATCCGCAATGGTTAATTTTTATCACCCCCGCTATGGCGTTAACTACAGTTTTAAGTCAAAAAAATAAAATATCAAAACTTTTATTTTTTGACTTGTGTGGGATGTTATTTTTTATTGCTTATACTGTCTTATCCTTTCAAGATAATGTGGATTTAAATATGTTACAAACTAAATTGTTTCATATCCCTTTTCAGCACAACCAAAATATGAGCGTGTTATTTAGGGTGTTTAAAAATTTTAGTGCGAATGTTTATCTTTCGCTATTTTGGGGTTATTTAATTTTACAATTAATATTAAAATACCAATTTGTGTTAATAAATTCTTCAATTAAATCTGGATCTTGTTTATACACTAAAATTCGGCAGCGGTATTATATAGGAATATTTATTTTCATTATGCCCGCTAGTATTATGTTTATAATAAATTCTCTAAATAGTGATAGATATATTGCAAGCATTTACAGAGAAAAAACTTTTGGTGAGTTAACAGCTAATAGAATATTTGAACAAAGTTTCAAGGCTAAAGGTTCAGAGCTTAAACAAATAGATTTATTTTTAGCCACATTTTCACGAAAAAACAATAAGGATATTCAGTTAGAGATACTTACGCGAGATCATAAATCACTTTATACAATTAAACGAAAAGCAAGTCATTTACAAGATAATAGTTGGGAAGCTTTTAAGTTGCCAAATATCAAAACGAAAAAAAATAATATTTATTATATACGATTAACGTCGCCAACAAGCTATCTTGGTAATGCTATCTCTTGGTGGGCTTCTGAGCAACCGCATTATAAAAATGGTTCCGCTATAGTAGATGGAAAGCCGCAAGGTTCCGATTTTGCATTTCGATTGAAGTTTAATAAAATTTAAAAACATTCAATTTAAAATAAAAATTATTATTTATTTTAAATTGTTAAAGAGAATATTTTTAATGAAAATTAAAAGCAATTTGTTCCCTTTTGATCAATTGGGAAAGATAGATTATATTCTTGGCGGAGCGATTTTTTTATTTTTATTTTTAGGATTTTATGAGCCTGATATAATTTACACTGGATTAAATTCTTTAAATTTCCTATTTGGAGACCCGCTGGATTTTTATGAAAATTGTAAAAAAATCCAAGGTCACGGAATTATTCCATTAGTGAATTATCCTCCTAGTATTTTTCTAATTTTTGCATTGTGGATTTTTCCATTGAAATTATTAGGGTTAATAATAAATCCATATAATTTTCCCGTATATCTAGTCTATTGGTTGAAAACTTTAACTACTTTAGTATATATTGCTGCTGGTATTGTTTTTTATAAAATAACTCAATCATATTACAAAAATAAAAATTGGGGTATACAAGCAACTTGGTTATGGTTATCAACCCCAATTGCGGTCTGTATTCAATTTATATTTACGGAGTATGATATTTTTTATGTTTTTTTTACACTTGTCGGGTTTCTTTTTTTTCTAAAACAAAGAATTTTCTTAGGTTCTTTTATTTTTGGTATTGCGGTTACTTTTAAATATTTCCCTTTTCTAGTTTTCTTGCCTTTACTTTTATTTTTTGAAAAAAAACCTTTTAAATTAGTTTTTTATTTTTTTATTTTTCTTGTTCCGCACCTTATAATAAAAATTATATACGGTCATTCTTTAGCTTATATTCAAGGTGTAAGGTGTTTTGCGGTTATGTATCGCGTTTTTGATGTCTATTTAAACTTTAGAGCGTACGATGTAAAGCTTTTGTTTTTTTTCTTGATATTTTCCTTCCTTTGCTGCTTTTCTTATTATTTAAATTTTACCGAAAACTATAAAAGAGTGTCTGCTTATATTTTGCTAGTAGGTTCTATATTCCCTTTTTTATGTCTATCATGGCATCCTAATTGGTTACTGTTTACTACACCAGGTATTTTATTAACTACTGTTCTAAACCAGCATAATAAAACTGCTAAGCTTTTAATGCTGGATCTGTATGGATTTTATTTTTTTGTTGCTTATATTGTAACTCTTAATGCTTACAAAAATATCTTTGATTTAGCAATGTTCCACGCAAATATATTTCATATAAAACATAAATATTTATTGCGAATGGATAATTTTTATCCATTCTTAGATTACTTTGATAGCTTTAAAGCGAACATTTATTTTTCTATTTTTTTAGGTTATTTAGTTTTTCAACTTATAACCAAATATAGGATAATATCTGATGTATCGTCAGAAGGACCTGGTTATTATTCTTACCATCAAGTACGTATAAATTATTATTGTGGTATTTCAATATTTCTTATTCCTGCAATTTTAGCTTTTTTTATAAATAAATAATTGATACATTTGCTTGCATTTAAAATAACTTATTTAATAAATTAAAAAAAACTATAATTCATAGATTTTTACAAATCTAGATAGATATTGCTTTTAAATTATATTTCGTAGGAGAATTTATTTTTTTTAGTTTCTAGAAAAAAATTACTTAAAAATATGAGTTATTAGAAATTTAAACTATATATTTAATTAAATTTTTTTTAACCGTTAGGAATTAATATATACAACTTACTTATTATGCAACTAGGCCATTTCACAAGGAAAATTATGAAAGCAGTTATATTAGCTGGAGGTAGTGGGACGCGTATAAGTGAGGAAACTAGTGTAAAACCTAAACCCATGATTGAAATAGGTGGTAAACCTATAATATGGCACATCATGAAAATATTTTCTGCGTATGGGATTTACGATTTTATTATCTGTTTAGGCTATAAAGGCTATCTGATTAAAGAATATTTTTCGAATTATTATTTACATACTTCGGATATTACTTTTGATATGACTAAAAATGAGACTAAAATTCACCAGAATAAGGCAGAGCCTTGGCGGATAACTTTAGTGGAAACAGGGGAGCAAACCATGACAGGGGGGCGGCTAAAAAGAGTGGCTCCTTACCTAGATGATGAGGATTTTTGTTTTACTTATGGAGATGGACTCGGCGATGTTAATCTTAGAGTACTCATTGACTATCACAAACAGCAAAATACCCTAGCAACATTAACAGCGGTGCAGGCTGGAGGTAGATTTGGAGCGCTAAATATCTCAGATAAGAAAGTCATTGCGTTCAAAGAAAAGCCGCACGGGGATGGTGCTTGGATTAATGGTGGGTTCTTTGTTTTATCCCCTCTAGTCCTTAACTATATTGAAAATGATAATACGTTATGGGAGAAGCAACCTTTGGAGACTTTAGCACAGCAGGGTGAGCTGTCTGCCTATTTTCATCATGATTTCTGGCATCCGATGGATACATTGCGTGATAAGAATACTTTAGAGGAAATCTGGTCTTCTGGAAATGCTCCTTGGAAGCTTTGGGATATTAATTCGCAGAAAATAAAAAACTCAATCTGTAACTAATTAGTAATATTAATGAAATTTTGGCAAGGAAAAACAGTATTATTAACTGGCCATACTGGCTTTAAAGGGAGTTGGTTGTCTTTATGGTTAAAATCACTTGGCGTTAATTTGATTGGTTATTCTTTAGTCCCGACCACGGTTCCGAGTCTCTTTGATATAACACAGCTTAGCACTGGGATGATAAGCATCTTAGCAGACGTAAGAGATTTTTCAGCATTACATGCGGTAATAAAGAAATACCAGCCAGAAATTATTATTCACATGGCCGCGCAATCACTGGTTCGTCATTCTTATCAAGCCCCTTTAGAGACCTATACAACCAATATTATGGGCACGATAAATTTACTCGAAGCAGCGCGATTAACAGAGTCTGTTAAAGCTATAGTCAACGTAACCAGTGATAAATGCTATGAAAATGCTGATTTAAATAAAAAATATCGGGAAGAAGATAGACTTGGTGGTCATGATCCCTATAGTAACAGTAAAGCCTGTTCAGAATTAGTAACCCAAACTTATCGGGATGTATATTTCAAACCTAGAGGCGTAGGCGTTGCTACGGTAAGAGCCGGAAACGTTATCGGGGGGGGAGATTGGGCTAAGGATCGCTTGGTTCCTGACGTGCTTAATTCCTGCAATAAGGAAGAAAATGTTTTGCTACGCTATCCAGATGCCTTCCGTCCCTGGCAACATGTGTTACAACCGCTTTATGGATATTTAATATTAGCCGAAAAATTGTATTCTGCGCCTGCTATCTTCGCAGAAAGTTGGAATTTTGGGCCGGAAATTGAGGATATAAAATCGGTAAGCTGGATTACTGAATATATTATAAAAATTTCTAATAGCACTGTTAAATGGATCAAGGATGAAACTAAACATTTGCATGAAGCAAACATCTTGCAGCTAGACAGTAGCAAAGCAAAGAAATTTTTGAGATGGGGTCCAATCTGGAATCTAGAAACAGGTCTCAAAAAAACGGTAGATTGGTTTCAAGCTTATCAAACTGAAGAAAATATGCACGATAAGACCATAAGTCAAATTAACCAATTTAGAAATGATATGCAGGGCTTTGCTGAAAAAAATTTTATTAAGGAAACATTCAATGTCTAAGGGATTTATTCATGTGCCCTACGGAAAATCTGTGCATGGAGAAGAAGAGATAGCAGCGGTTGTATCTGTATTGCGTAATTCTACACAAATGGGTAAAGCTGTCCGTGAAATGGAAGAGAAAATATCGGCATTATTTAATAAGAAATTTGGGATAATGCTTAATTCAGGCTCATCAGCCAATTATCTAGCGATTGAATTATTAAAATTACCAGAATTTTCTGAAGTAATAACACCAGCGCTAACATTTTCAACTACCGTAGCCCCATTGATAAAAAATAAATTAGTTCCAGTTTTCGTTGACGTCGAATTGGATACATTCAATATTGATGCCGAGCAGATAGTAAGCATGATCACTGACAAAACTAAAGCGTTAATCATTCCAAATTTACTGGGAAATTTACCAGACTGGCATCAAATTAGATTGATTGCTGATAAATATAATCTAGTCGTTATCGAAGACTCCTGTGATACCTTAGGGGCTACTCTAGATGGAAATGCTAGTGGTTTTTATTCTGATATGACCACAACGAGTTTTTACGGATCGCACATCATTAATTGTGCTGGAAATGGTGGTATGTTGTGTGTAAACAATCCGTTTTTTGCAGAGAAAGCGAAATTACTGCGTAGCTGGGGACGTAGTTCGTCTTTATATGTAGAGTCAGAAAGCATAGAAAATCGTTTTCAAAATAAAATTGATGAAATTGATTATGACGCTAAATTTATCTTTGAAGAAGTTGGTTATAATTTAGAACCATCAGAATTAGGGGCGGCATTTGGATTGGTTCAATTATCTAAACTGGATAAAAATATTAGCGTTCGTGAAAAAATTTTTGCTTCACATTTATATTTTTTTTCTAAATATACAGATTGGTTTATTTTACCTAGACAATTGCATGGCTCAAAAACGGCTTGGCTAGCTTTTCCCTTTATTGTGAGAGATGATGCGCCATTTAAACGTAAGGATTTACAAATATTTTTAGAACAGAGAAATATACAAACTAGAACAATATTTACCGGAAATATTTTGCGACAACCTGGATTTACCAATATTTTACGTCGCGAAACAGAATTTGGATATCCCCATGCGGATCAAATAATGCGTGGAGGCATGTTGGTAGCATGCCATCATGGGTTGACTTCAAAAATGATCACCCATCTTTACACGGTATTTAAAAAATTTTTTAACATTTATTTACAAAACACTGTTGCTCTCTAATGAAAGAAAGTTTGCAAACTAGAAAACAATTTATGCGTTTTATATTAGTTGGAGGGTTAAATACTGCTTTTGGTTATTTTATATACAGTTTTGTTGTTTTTATGGGATGTTCATTTTATATTGCAACCCTAGTTTCAACCTGTATAGGAATTTTTTTTAATTTTTTTACTACAGGAAGAATTGTATTTAAAAATAATAATTTTAATTTATTTATAAAATTTATTATTATAGCCATTTTATTATATTATATACGAGTAGAATTTATTAAAATAATACTAAATTTTTATGCCAAAAGTATTTATTTTTCAGGATTTTTAGCCATATTTCCAGTTTCAATTATAACTTTTTTTTTAAACAAATATGTTGTTTTCAAGTAGTATAAATTAATTTATAATTAACCTATTAGAGTGTATCCGTGAAAAAAATTATTTCAATAGTAACTCCATGTTTTAATGAGGAGCTAAATATATTAGAAATTTATGAGAAAACGAAAGTTATTTTTAATAAATTTAAAGCTTATCAATACGAACATATTTTTATTGACAATAACTCCCAAGATAATACGCTAAAAATATTAAAAGAAATTTCTGAAAAAGACAAAAATATAAAAATTATAGTTAATTCGCGTAATTTTGGTCATATTCGCTCTCCCTATTATGCTTTACTACAAGCTAGTGGTGAGGCTGCAATAATTCTTGCCGCTGATTTACAAGATCCCCCTCAAATGATCGGTGAGTTTATTAAGGAATGGGAAAAAGGTTACAAAATTGTAATTGGAATTAAGAATAAAAGTAAAGAATCTAAAATAATGTTTTTTTTGAGAAGGCTTTATTATAATTTTGTTACAAAAATTGCGGATATTGAATTAATTAAAAATTTTACTGGCTTTGGTTTATATGATAAGTCAATATTAAAAATTCTAAAAAAAATCAACGATCCTTATCCTTATCTGAGAGGTCTAATATCAGATATCGGTTTTGAGCGTAAAGAAATTTTTTATACTCAGCCCAAACGAAGTTTTGGAGTGACAAAAAATAATTTTTATACACTTTATGATATTGCAATGCTTGGAATTACTAATCACTCTAAACTTCCTATACGATTGGCAACTATAGGAGGTTTTTTTCTTTCAGTGTTGAGTTTATGTGCAGCTTTTCTTTTTCTAGTACTTAAATTGATATCTTGGAAATCATTCAATACTGGAATATCCTCTATTTTATGTGGTTTATTTATTTTTTCTTCGGTACAACTATTCTTTATAGGTTTGTTAGGAGAGTATATTCTATCTATTCACACTCGAACTATGAAAAGACCAATAATCATAGAGAAAGAACGTATAAATTTTAACACTCGTTCTAATTAGCAAATAGCATGTATGTTTAATCCATTGCAAGCGGATTTAGATTATATTTTTTTACATACTAAGCATTTATGGGAAGAGCTTAGAAATAAACATATTTTTATTACTGGGGGAACGGGGTTTTTTGGGTGTTGGATTTTAGAAAGTCTTGTTTTTATTAATAAGAAAATTGAATTAAATGTAAACATAACTATCATAACTCGATACCCTAATAAATTTAATAAAAAGTGTCCTCATCTTGCCAAAGAACCTTTTCTTCGAATTTGTAAAGGAGATATTCTAGATTTTAAATTTTCAAAAGAAAGCTTTCATTATTTAATACATGCCGCAGTTGATACTAGCATAGTTACAAAGCAGAATTACTATCTACCTATGCTAACTAATATTGCAAATGGAACTAAGCGTATATTAGAATTTGCAAGAATAAAAAAAATAAAAAAAGTGCTTTTTATTAGCTCAGGGGCGGTATATCGAAACCAAATAACTAACCGAGAAAAGATAGATTTAAATAATTTTATGTCATGTTACGCTGGGGGGAAAGACATAGCAGAGTCAATGTGTAATCTATATGTAGAAAAATATCAACTTGATATAAAAATTGCAAGATGTTTTTCTTTTGTTGGTCCTTATTTACCACTTGATTTGCATTATGCAATTGGTAACTTTATTCGAGATAAACTTAATGGTAATTCTATAAAAGTAAACGGTGATGGTACATCAATTCGGTCTTATTTATATGCTGCAGATCTAACTATTTGGTTATGGAATATATTATTTCGAGGAAAAAATTTATTTCCATATGATGTAGGCTCTGATCAGGCGGTAACTATTAAGGAGCTTGCAGAATTGATTGCTAATTCCTATCAGCCGAAGAGTAGTATAAATATTTTGCAACCCTATGTTAAGAATGATAACTTACCTGAAAGGTATGTGCCTAATACTTTAAGAGCAACAAAAGATTTTAAATTATTACCACAAATTAATTTATCAGAGGCTATAAAAAGGACTTTTGCATGGCATATTTTTAAAAGGGAAAATGCTTGAATGAGATTAATTTAAATGTGAAAGTTGCAATACTTGGAAGTGGCAACATAGGTACCGATTTATTAATTAAAATTTTGCGATCACCTTATTTAGAATGTGGTGCATTTATTGGTCGAAATCCATTATCTAAGGGCATACAAAAAGCTGGAGAATTGGGAATTCATACTTCAAGTTTGGGTATTGAGTATATTCAAAAAAATCCCGATTGTTGTGAGTTGGTGTTCGATGCAACTTCAGCCACTGCACATGCTGTCCATGCACCGATTTTGAAAAAATTGAATAAATTTACCATTGATCTTACACCTGCAAGACAAGGAGCAATGTGTGTACCGATCATAAATTTAGAGACTGCATTACAGCATAAAAATGTGAATATGATAACCTGTGGCGGGCAAGCCACTTTACCGATTATTCATGCGCTCAGCACTTCTGGTGCGAAGATTCAATACATCGAAGTGGTTTCCAGTATTGCATCATCGAGTGCAGGGCCGGCTACGCGAATTAATCTAGATGAGTATATACACACTACCGAGCAAGCCATAAAATTTTTTGCGGGCATTTCTAGCGCTAAGGCTATATTAAATCTAAATCCCGCATTACCGTGTATTGATATGCAAACCACAATTTTTGCTAAAGTTAAGGATTTAGATTTGCAAAAATTTACTAAAATGGCCGCATGGGTTGAGAAAAAAGTTCAGAGTTATGTGCCGGGCTATAAAATACTTTTAAATCCTTTAATAGAAAATAAGCGCATCATTATAATCGTGCAAGTGAAAGGACAGGGTGATTATCTGCCTGACTATGCTGGAAACCTTGATATTATCAATTGTGCTGCGTTGGCGATAGCAGAAAAATACGCAATGAATAGATTGAGTAAGGAAATTCTATGCGATCAATCTTAATCAGTGATCCGACTTTGCGCGATGGAAATCACGCCCTAAAACATCAATTAAACCGCGATCAAATTACTAACTATTGTATTGCGGCAGAATCTGCAGGTATTCCGATTGTGGAAGTTGGCCATGGTAATGGTTTGGGTGCCTCTTCCTTGCAACTCGGAATGGCTAAACTGACAGATAAAGAAATGCTGAGCATAGCAAGAATGCATCTTAAAAAATCGCGTTTAGGGATTCATATTATTCCCGGATTCGGAACCATTGAAAAAGATTTGCGTCCGGCTGTTGAATTGGGAGTTGATGTGGTGCGTGTGGCTGCTCATTGTTCTGAAGCAGATATAACTGAGCGACATATACAATTCACTCGTATACAAGAAAAAACTGCTTACGGCGTGTTGATGATGGCACATATGATGAGTGCCGAAGAATTGCTTGTGCAAGCGACTAAGATGCAAGCTTATGGTGCACAGGGCATAGTTTTTATGGATTCGGCAGGTAATTTTTTGCCAGAGGATGTGCTTGATAGAGTAAAAATATTAGTTGATCATCTTTCTATTCCCGTAGGATTTCACGCGCACAATAATTTAGGCCTTGCTATAGCAAATTCATTAGTTGCTGTAGAAGCGGGAGCAACGATTTTGGATGGTTGTGCACGTGGCTTGGGTGCAGGTGCGGGAAACACCCAACTTGAGGTGTTGGTAGGAGTGCTGGAGCGAAAAGGATATCATACGGGTATAGATTTTTATAAAATGCTGGATGCCAGCGATATCGCTGAACGAGAACTGCTGCACGAAATTCCTTCAATAAAATCATTAAGTATTATTAGTGGGCTTGCGGGTATTTTTTCCGGATTTTTAAAACCGGTTTTGCGTATTGCAAAGGAATTTGACGTTGATCCCAGAGATATTTTTATTGAATTAGGGCGGCGTAAAATAATAGCCGGCCAAGAAGACATCATCCTTGAAGTCGCTAGTGATTTAGCAAAAGAACATACTAGCTAACATAAACTTAGTTTAAGTTTAAATTTAAACTTATTTAGAAGTTTTTTTATGAAAGTAAGTGAACTTATCGCCAATTTTTTAGCAGAAAAAGGCATACGCTATGTATTTGGTATTATTGGGGCCGGAAATGCGCAGCTATTCGACTCAATAAAATTGAAAGGATTTACAACGATAATATGCGTTCATCATGAACAAGCCGCTTGTATGGCGGCGCAAGCATACTATCGCATTTGTGGTGGTTTATCCGCTGCGATTGTTACCACCGGCGCAGGATCGACCAATGCAGTTACCGGAGTGGTGAGTGCCTGGATGGACTCTATTCCTTGCTTAGTGATTTCTGGAAACGAAAATTCTAAATATACTCTGGAAGATAATCCGTTAAGAATTTGGGGCGTCCAGGGTTACGACTCTGTTGCTATGGTGAGTAGAGTAACTAAATATGCAACAAGGGTTTTAAGTCCAAATCAAGCATTATTAGCTTTAGAAACTGCCTATTATCATGCATTAAATGCTAAGCCTGGACCTTGTTGGGTCGATTTTCCAATGAATATTCAAGCTTTGCAGTTACAAGAGTTTGAATCGTCTCAACCTATGCAAGCACAACTATCAAAACCTTCTTCTGAGAATGCTTTAAAAATAACTGAGCTGTATCAGCTAGCAAATTGCGTATGGAATGAATTAACCAAAGCGCAACGACCAGTTATTTGGTTAGGCCATGGTATTCGCTTAGCCGATGCAGTTGATCTCGTTGAACCTTTTATCAATTTTTTACAATGCCCAGTGTTAATTTCCTGGGCTGGTATTGACATTATTTCATCCGATCACCCTTTAGTTTTTGGCAGAGCGGGTGTCTATGGTCAACGAGCCGCTAATTTTATTTTACAAAATTGCGATTTTCTTTTGGCAGTGGGAACGCGCTTAGCCATTCCTCAAATTGGCTATGATTTGCATGAGTTTATTAGAACAGCAAAATTAGCTTTGGTGGATATTGATTTAGCTGAGACCCAGAAATATGCAGATAAAATATCCATACCTATACACGCAGATGCGAAAGATTTTATGCAAGCCATGTTGGCTATTAGAGAATCAAATTCTATTTCCAAACAGAAACCAAAGTTTTGGTTAGAACAATGTAATAATTATCGAAATAAATATCCCATTTTAAATCATGAATATTTTGATCGTGATGGTTATATCAATTCTTATACTTTTATCCATAAACTATCTGGTTATTTTACAAATAACCAGATTATAGTCACCGATATGGGTACTGCGTTATTAAGCACGCATCAAATATTATCGATTAAAAAAGGCCAACGTTTAATTACCTCGACGGGTTTGGGTGAAATGGGTTACGCACTTCCTGCCGCAGTAGGCGCAGCATTTGCCAATAAAAATGCTGAAATAATTTGTTTGAACTGTGATGGCGGAATGATGCTTAATTTGCAAGAATTACAAACCATAGCGCATCACAATTTACCGATAAAAATATTTGTGTTTAATAATGATGGTTATCTTATGATTAAACATACACAAAAAGCATTATTTTCTGGGAGGTATGCAGGGACTAATAAACAATCGGGTGTCAGCTGCCCGGACTTTTCTGCTTTAGCGCGAGCATTTAATATACCATCGTTTGTTATTCGCAGCTGGGAGGATGTAGAATCGGAAATTCCAAAAATAAAAAATTTATCTGGACCCGTTATTTGTGAAGTATTTACACATCCCGAACAATTATTTAGTCCTAAATTATCTTTAGCTTTGCAAAAAGATGGCTCTATCATCTCTCCTCCTTTAGAAGATCTATCTCCATTACTTCCTAGAGAAGAACTACGTGAAAATATGTTGATAGGTATGCATCCCAAATCTGAAGTAATAGAAGTAAAAGCTGAATTGAAAGATACTTCGATTTGTGGTTAAACAATCTTCTCTAAAACTATCGTTTCATCTCTGTCGGCACCGGTAGAAATAATCACTATCGGTATGCCCACCAACTCTTCAATCCGATGCAAATACGCTTGCGCATTTTTCGGTAATTTGGCCAATTCTTTTATCGGCGTCGTCGGTGTTTGCCAACCAGGGAGTTCTTCGTACATCGGGATACATTGGCTGAGATCTTCTGGATTTAATGGTAAGTCGGTTAATACCTGCGTTCCTAATCGATAAGCCGTGCAAATTTTAATAGTTGGCAGCGTATCTAATACATCCAATTTGGTTAGACATAAAGCGGAGACGCTATTTAATTGGACTGCGCGGCGCAATAACACCGTATCTAACCACCCACAACGCCTTGGACGTTTAGTAACACTTCCGTATTCGTTACCGCGGTCTCTGAGATTATCGCCGTCTTGGTCGAGTAACTCCGTTGGAAAAACGCCGTTACCGACACGTGTGCTATACGCTTTGCTGACGCCTAACACATAATCGAAGCAACGTATGCCTAAACCGCTACCGGTGGCTGCAGAGCCGGCTATGGTATTCGATGAGGTGACATAGGGATAAGTCCCTTGATCGATATCTAAAAAGGTACCTTGCGCTCCTTCAAATAATAAAGGTTTTTTTTCTTGGTGATAGCTTGCTAAAAGTGCAGGGACATCAGTAATTAACGGAACTAATTGTTTGCCTAATGTTAATAAATGTGCACAGGTTTTTTCGTAGTCGATGGTGGGTGCTTGATAATAATGTTCGAGTATAAAATTATGATAATGGAATAAGGTTTTTAATTTTTCAGCGAATTGTTGTGGATTAAAAAAATCACACAGTCGTAAACCGCGTCGCGCTACTTTATCTTCATAAGCAGGTCCTATGCCGCGTTTGGTGGTGCCGATGGCATTTTTTCCACTCTTTTCGCGCGCTTCATCGAGTGCAATATGTGTCGGTAGAATAATAGGACAGGTCGCGCTGAGCTTCAGGCGTAGTCGTGCTGGGACACCTTGCTGTTCTAGTTCATCCATTTCTTTGATCAGGGCTTCTGGCGAAATGACTACGCCATTTCCAATTAAACATTCTACACCGGCATGTAAAATTCCAGAGGGGATTAACCGTAAAATCGTTTTTTTACCTTGGATAACCAAAGTATGTCCGGCATTATGTCCGCCTTGAAAGCGTACTACGGCTTTAACGTGCTGCGTGAGTAAGTCAACAATTTTCCCTTTGCCTTCGTCGCCCCATTGGCATCCAATAATGATGATGGTTTTTGTCATAATATTTGGTGGGTTAATTTAAGCTGGCTTTTATGCGAGTGAATTTTTTCTAATTTTAAGTGTGCATCTTTTGTATTTAATAACAAAAAATTATTCGTTGAGGATTGGTTAAATCCTTGTTGATAGGCTTCTAGATTGAGATAAAAAGCCGCAAATTCTGGATTTTTATTATAGGCTTGATTATATATTTTTGCGGCTTCGGCGTCGCCTCGTGCACGAATCTTTGCAGCTTCCTCTTTTGCCTTAGCTAAAATTAAACTGACTGAATTATCGGCGTTGGCACGAATCAATTCGGCGTTGGCTTTACCTTCGGCGCGTTGGGCAATGGCAATATTTTCTTGTTCACTACTCATACTGTTTAATAATCGTGTATTAGCATCACTAGAGAGATGTAATTGCTTAAAACCAATACCGATAAGTTTAATTCCGGCGGTTTTAAGTTGTTTATTAATAGTAGACAAAATGCTATCTATTTGCGTAGGTGATCCATGTAGGATGAGTTGGCTAAAGGATCGATGCGGATCTTTATCATTAAATAAAGTGTTTATCTGTTGGCTAACTAATAATTTAATTTGCTGCAAATTATTTTTAGTTTGTTCGTAGTAACGCACAGGATCACTGATGCGCCAATTCGCATAATAATCGATGTTAATGGGTTTATCGGGTGAATTATTAGTATCACTGACCTCACTAAAGAACAGTGTTTGCAAGCGATTATCCAGCAATATCGGACGCATCAAAAAAGGAATTTTAAAATGTAAGCCAGGTTTTAGAACCAAATCTTGTTCTTGCGCATAGGTGGTTAATTTTTCTGCAGATAACAGCAAGCCGCTATGACCTTCGGGCACGATAGTAGTGCTTTGGTAAAGAATAAATAATAAACAGATTAAAAAACCTAAGAGTAAATGAATTTTTTTTCTTAGAATGATCATTCATATCCTCCGGAAATATTGTAACTACTGGGGATAGTATTATTTGTTTTATTATTCGATTCGTTATCAATACTTGATGTTTTATCGTTGCTAGTCGAAGTAGGGGCTTTTTCTATCTTGGCGTTTACTGGCGATGCGGTTTGGAGTTGGTCTAAGGTTAATGAAAAATTAGTATTCGCATTATTGGCTACAACCAGCTTATTGCTATGTGCCATCATCGTTTGCAAAGCGCTTAAATAAAGCCGTTTTCGCGTCAATGCAGGAGCAGCTTCATAAGCCGGTAGTAAGGCTAAAAAGCGAATGATATCGGTTTTAGCTTTTAATACGACTTCTTGTTGATAAGCTTTGGCATCCGTTATAAGTCGTTGTGCCAGCGCTCGAGCGCGTGGTTCCACTTGGATGGCATAAACATTGGCTAGCTTTTCTAGTTGTTGCTTATCATTTTTGGCATTAGCAACATCAGTAAAAGAAGCATGCAGTTGCTCTGGAATTTGGATAGGTCCCAACTCAATATTTTTGATAGCTAAGCCGGTTTGTTGTTGTATTGTTAAAGTATCCAACTGTTTTTGTAAGCGTTCTGCGAGCGAGAAATTTGAAGTGCTGAGCAGTTGCTTTAATGTAAACTGACTGAGGACCTGATTTACTACATTGTGTAAGGTCTCTTGAACGCTGAGTAAAGGCTGAGCGGTGGCAAAAAGGTAGTTGCGCGGATTAGCGATAGAATAATCAATATCGACGTCTACAGCAATTTTGTTTTCATCTTGCGTTAATAATTTAACCTGAGTGGAAAGTTTAGCTAATTTGCCGGAATTTACTATTGTGTAATGTTGGAAAGGTTTAAGGATCCAATGATAGCCTGAACCTAGTGTTGTGCTATAGGCTCCAAGGCGAGTAATAACGGCTGATTCACCCATATTGACTTTGAAAAAGCCGAGCGCAAGCCATGCAAGTAAGCAGACGATCGAAATCAGACTAAGTGACTTGGCATTAAGTTTTGTGGGTAAGAAAGGGAAAGGACGAGCGAGCGCCGACTTCTTATTCAAAATTCTTAGCTTAAATAAAGCGACGATCTTCTTTACTAAATCACGTAGAAACGCTTCAAGATCGGGAGGAGTCTGTTTGGGTCGTCCTGTCCACGGATCTTTGTTTTTACTGGGATCACCCGGTTCGTTCCAGGGCATAATATGCTCCAATTGTTAGCCTTCTATACTTTACAATACAGTTTACCGCTTTTTAGTAGCTAGCTGTCAAATAGCTTAGACGGTATTTTTTATGTAACTTGCCTGCTGAGGAGAGCATTTTAGGCATGCTGAGCCATTCTCGCAACTATTAATTCATCACCGCGTCGTTATGATCAGATGAAGCGGGGTCAAATAGACTAGCTTGTGTATGATGGTTTGGCAGATAAGATTTTTCGCTATCCGCTTGATAAGCCAGACATTCGATGATTGCCTGTCGTAATAAATCGATACCTATACCCGATTGAGCGGATATCCAAACTTTAATAGGTAGGCCTACCGCATTGCGTTCTAAACGAGGCGGCGTATCGTCTAGTAAATCAATTTTATTGACCACCAGCAATTGCGTAATGTGATCGGTATGTATTTGTTTTAAAACATTATTTACCGCTAGATTACATTCATTTTTATCATTATTCGTAGCATCCACTACATGTAATAGTAGATCGGCTTGTTGTGTTTCTTCTAAAGTCGCTCGAAAAGCCACGACGAGGTGGTGAGGCAAGTGGCGTATAAAACCTACCGTATCGGCCAAAATAGCGATTTGTCCGTCGTTAAGAGGCAGTCGACGTATATTGGGATCTAATGTGGCAAAAGGTTGATTAGCGACAAAAACCGTGGCTTTAGTCAAACGATTAAATAACGTGGATTTCCCGGTATTCGTGTATCCGACTAGCGAAATATGTGCTAAACGAGACTTTCTTCTTGCACGTTGGCTTTGCGCACGTTGTGCGCGAACTTTTTCTAAACGTTTTTTTATAATTTTTATTTGTTGTCGAATCAAACGCTTATCGGTTTCTAATTGCGTTTCACCGGGACCGCGTAAGCCAATACCACCGCGTTGCCTTTCCAAGTGCGTCCAACCACGGATGAGCCGCGTGGAAAGATGTTCTAGTTGCGCAAGTTTAACCTGCAATTTCCCTTCAAAGGTACGTGCACGTTGCGCGAAAATATCTAGAATTAACCCAGTACGCCCTAATACCCGACAATGTAATTTTTGTTCTAAATTACGTTCTTGAGCGGGACTTAAATCGTGATTAAATAGAATTAATTGTGCTCGATGTGCAATTGCAGCAGTGTAAATTTCTTCAAGTTTACCCAAGCCAATGAAATACTTTACTTGTGCTTTGCGCTGTCGCCCAGTGATGAGAGTCATCGCGCGGGCGCCCGCTGCTAGAGCTAGCTCCTGAAATTCTTTTACTATTTCTTCGGGTTCATATTTTTTAAAATAAATATGAACCAATAGTGCTAGCTCACCGCTTTGGGGACGTTCAAGCATTACTGATTTCTAATTCCTCAACTGGCACATTAGTATTTTGTTGATCATCGCATTCATCAATACTTGCTAATTTAACATTCTTTGCTGGAACGACGGTTGAAATAGCATGTTTGTAGACCATTTGGCTAACTGAGTTTTTTAATAACACTACGAACTGATCAAATGATTCTACTAAACCCTGAAGTTTAATCCCGTTAACAAGATAGATTGAAACCGGAACTTTATCTTTACGCAATGCGTTTAGAAAAGGATCTTGTAGTTGCCCTTTAGACATAATTAGCTTCTCCATGCAAATTTTAAATATAAATATAATCTCAAAAAGCCTTGGCCTTAAATTTATTTAGCTTATAACCAAGCGCAGTAAGTTTAGCATGGGAAATGCATAGGGCATAGCCCTGAACGTTAAGATTTTGTCTAGTCTCTAGGAAGTCAGAGAGAATATAAGTCTGTAATCTAACCATCCGTGAGCCTAGAAAAATAGGCTAACAACCTAAAAAATAGTGATAAAAAGTCAATCTGGATTTTTTTTAGCAGCTGTTAATTTAATACCGAATGGGTAATATATGGTAATTTAAGATACGAATGCGCATCTTAAATTAAAGCAATTAAATTGCTTTGTCCCAATTCGAGCCTATCTGAATATCGACCAGGAGTGGAACAGACAGTGGTGTGGTATTGACCATTAAGTCTTCAATCAGTTGTTTTGCAGGGTTAAGATCCACATCGGCGACTTCAAATACCAGTTCATCGTGAACTTGCATAATCATATGTGCTTTAAGACCATGTTGCGTTAAAGCATGGTCAATAGTGATCATCGCTTTTTTGATGATATCGGCTGCGCTACCTTGTAAAGGCGCATTGATGGCGGCACGTTCGCTGGATCGACGTTGTATCGGGTCACTAGAGTTAATGTAAGCCAAATTCAAACGCCGCCCAAATAAGGTGGTGACATAAGCGTGTTCATGCGCTAGGTGTCGTGTGCGTTCCATATACTCTTTTACGCCTGGGTAGCGAGTAAAATAACGATCAATATAATTTTTAGCTTCTTCCCGCGAGATGCCTAATTGTCTGGCTAAGCCAAAAGCAGACATTCCATAAATGAGCCCGAAATTAACCGCTTTAGCGCTACGCCGTTGATCAGGTGTGACTTGATCCAAGGGGATATTTAAAACTTCTGCCGCAGTGGCTTGGTGAATATCGAGTCCTTTAGCAAACGCGTCCAGTAAACCTTGATCTTGTGAAACATGGGCTACGATGCGTAATTCAATCTGCGAATAATCCGCTGCAAGGATTTTATAACCCGGTGGCGCAATAAACGCTTGACGGATTTTTCGGCCTTCTTTAGTCCGAGCAGGAATATTTTGTAGATTAGGATCCGATGAGGAAAGTCGTCCGGTAACCACCGCCGCTTGATGATAAGAAGTGTGGATGCGACCGGTTTTTGGATTAATTTGTAGCGGAAGTTTATCGGTATAGGTTGATTTTAATTTACTGAGGCTGCGATGTTTTAAGATGACTTTTGCTAAGGGAAATTTTATGGCGAGCGCTTGTAAAACACTTTCAGAGGTGGATGCTTGGCCTTTGGGTGTTTTTTCTAAAATAGGGAGACGTTGCTCAATAAATAACACCGTTTGCAGTTGTTTGGGTGATGCTAAGTTGAAGCTTTTACCGGCTAATTGATAAGCTTGTTCTTCGAGTTTTAATAAACGTTTCGCAATAGAACGACTTTGTTTTTGCAGTAATTCTGCATCGACTAATACACCATGACGTTCGATATGAGAAAGCACTGGGACTAATGGCATTTCGATGTGCGTGAAAACTTTAGATAATCCTGGCAACGCATTTAATTGCGGCTTAAGTGCTTCGTGTAAGCGTAAAGCAATATCGGCATCTTCGGCGGCATAAGGACCGGCTTGTTGAATATCGATTTGATTAAAGGTTTTTTGTTTAGCGCCTTTACCCGCAATTTCTTCAAAGCGTATGGTTTTATGATCGAGATGTTTTATTGCCGCGCTATCAAGACTATGTGAATTACTTGCACTATCCAATAGGTAAGACTCTAACATGGTATCAAAACTAATTCCTTGCAGTTGTATTCCATAATTGGCGAGAACACCCCTATCATATTTTAAGTTATGACCTATTTTTAATTGCTTAGGATCTTCAAACGTAGGTTTTAACTGCTGCAGCACCCAATTTCTATTTAATTGTTTTGGGGCCCCAACATAATCATGCGCTACAGGAATATAAACCGGTTTTTCACCTTTTATGGCAAAAGACAGGCCTACCAGTTCTGCTTGCATGACATCTAAACTTGTGGTCTCGGTATCGAATGCCCAGGTCTTTGCTTCAGTTAATTGTGTTAAGAAGTTTTGAAAAGCCTTTTCGTCGAGAATTAATGTGTAAGGTGCGGATGTGGGCAGATTTTTATCGCTAACTTCGCTGTCCGGAGTGAGGTTTTTTTCTAATTCTCGTACCCATCCTTTGAATTCTAATTTTTTATACCACTCCATTAACGCCGCTGTATCGGGTGTTTTAGGCCGAAATTTTTCCAAATCAAATTCGAAGTCGACATCTTTTTTAATCGTGACTAATTGACGAGATAAGGGGAGTTTATCGAGATGTGCTTTAAGATTTTCTCCGACTTTCCCTTTAATTTCATGCGCATTTATTATGAGTGATTCGAGATTTCCATATTGGTTAAGCCATTTTGCGGCAGTTTTTGGTCCTACATTGGGAATTCCGGGGACATTATCCACCGTATCGCCAATCAGACTTAAATAATCAGTTATTTGTTCGGGAGTGACGCCAAATTTATCAACAACACCTTGCTGGTCTAGGCGGGTGTTGGTCATGGTGTTTACTAAGGTAATCTGTTCGCAGACTAATTGTGCAAAGTCTTTATCGCCGGTGGAAATTAAAACCGGTAGTTGTTGTTGTACTGCTTTGGAAGCTAATGTGCCTATCACATCGTCGGCTTCAACGCCTGGATGGATGATGAGTGGCAAGCCTAAACTACGCACGATGGCATACAACGGTTCTATTTGCAGTTGCAAATCATCCGGCATCGTAGGCCGATGTGCTTTATATTCAGTATATAATTCTTCACGGAAGGTTTTCCCTTTAGCATCGAAAACCACGACCATATATTCTGGGTTAGTATCCTTAATTAATTTGCGTAGCATATTAATCACCCCATAGACCGCACCGGTAGGTTCTCCTTTCGAATTACTTAAAGGTGGAAGCGCATGAAAGGCGCGGTAAAGATAAGAAGTGCCATCGACTAGAACTAAGGGTTTTTTCATGGTGATATGATAACATAGGCGCTTTTAAAGCGAGTAAGATTTATAGGTCGTTATACAGCGAACAACTATCCCATTGATGAGGTTATTATGCGTATCGAGCAAGAAATAAGATTAGATTTTAAGGATGTATTAATTCGCCCGAAACGTAGCACCTTGCAAACGCGTGCGGATGTTGATTTAACTCGCGAATACAGATTTAAACATTCACAGCTCTCATGGAAAGGGATCCCTATTATTGCTTCAAATATGGATCATACCGGAACTTTTGCAATGGCGAAAAGTTTAGCAAAACATAAGTTACTTACCGCGATAGATAAGTTTGCAAGCTTAAGCGACTGGAAGAAATTTTATAATCAACATCCCAAGCTTACCGCGTATTGTTTTCCAACCACCGGGATTAAAGCCGAAGATGCGGATATGCTGGCAAAAATTATTAAGATTGCGCCTAGTCCTTTTATTTGCATTGATGTTGCCAATGGTTATACGCAACGTTTTGTTGATAGTATCCGTGCGTTACGAAAAAAATATCCTAAGAAGACATTGATTGCCGGTAATGTAGTGACGGCTGAAATGGCTGAAGAATTGGTATTAGCAGGAGCCGATATTGTTAAAGTAGGCATTGGTCCGGGTTCTGTTTGTACCACACGTTTGAAAACCGGTGTTGGTTATCCGCAATTGTCCGCTATCATAGAATGTGCTGATGCGGTACATGGTTTAGGCGGTCATCTGTGTGCCGATGGTGGCTGCGTTTCGCCGGGGGATGTCGCGAAAGCTTTTGCGGCAGGTGCGGACTTTGTTATGCTGGGAGGCATGTTGGCTGGCCATGAGGAATGCGCTGGCGAAACAGTCGAGGAAAATGGCCAATGCTTTATGCGATTTTATGGAATGAGCTCAAGTGAGGCGATGCATAAGCATCATGGCAAGATGAATGCTTATCGTGCGAGTGAAGGTCGTTCTGTGAACGTCCCTTATCGCGGTAAGGTGGAAAATACCGTGCTTGATATTTTAGGTGGCTTGCGTTCTGCCTGTACTTATGTGGGTGCACAGCGTTTAAAAGAACTTTCTAAACGTACGACTTTTTTACGTGTCACTCAACAATTAAATGAAGTTTTTGCAGCGTTACAAGTCAATGAATGGGCCAATGATAACTAGTGAGTCTTTTCTGGGAAAAGTTTACTCGTCATTGCGAGGACTAGCAGATTAATCTTCATTGCCGCCCTTATATTAATAGTCCGCGAGCACGTATAGTAATCGTCATTGCGAGCACTGTAGGTGCGTGGCAATCTATACATTGGTTCGGTCATGATGGTGTTTGTTTATAGTATTTTTATTATTGTTGAATGCAGTTCATGAAATTTCTGTAGGATTAGGGATAGAAAAATGCAATGAATGCGCTGCAAAAAAAACGTTTAAATTTCGTTTTGTTGATGTTATTGGTAGCTGGCTTAGTGATAGCTTTATCTTTGTACGCCTTAAAACAAAATATTAATTTGTTTTATACACCGACGCAACTGGCTGAACGACACATAACACCGGGACGGCCTTTTCGTTTAGGTGGCCAAGTTAAAAAAGGCACGGTGAAGCAAAATGAACAGCAATTGTTAGTTTCATTTGTAGTGAGTGACGCATCACATAATGTTCTAGTTGAATATCAAGGTGTATTACCGGATTTATTTCGTGAAGGACAGTCTGTGGTTGTTGAAGGGAGCTTAGATCAAGCAGGGATTATGCAAGCTAAACAAGTGTTGGCCAAGCATGATGAACGATATAGGCCCGCTAAATAATTTATCAATGCGTATACTTTTCGCACTTAACATTGTCTGTGTTGCCGCTCAATTCGCAATCCTCATGTATACTCATACACTCCGGTTGCTTACTACACGGAGTCACTCTCAAAAAATCCAATTGCTGTGAGTATATTACTTTTTGATAAGGCAGGAAGCAAATGACCAAAATGACTGGCTTGAAAGTATTGATAGCGGTTTTATTGATTGCTATCGCGAGTCTGGCTTATATCTTATTGACGCGTTTTTTTCCGAGTGAAGAAGTGTTTTTTATCGGATCCCGAGCAATAACCCGAGCGTTGGTATTGGATCTAAGCATTAAAAGCAATAAAGATTATGCTACTTTTTTACCAGAAAACTCTGGATTTTTAGTCGTTCATCCAACGAAATCGGCTGAAGATCATCGCGACGATATCCTTGAAACCCGAGATATTTTTGCTTTAGTTGAAAAAACTAACAAAAATACCCTACAAGACTCAGACCCTCTTTATTCAGAATTGGAATTACTTTTTTTGAGGAAAACGCCTTTAGGAATACGTGCCAATTATGTGACTTTAGCGAGTTTAGGTGTGAAGAGTATTTTTTTTAATCCGGATTATCTAGGCCAATTTTCGCAAATATATCAGGATAAGCTACCTCATGCAGCAGGCTATGCCATTATGGGCGATAGTAGCCAACGGCAAATTCGTGATATTCTAGTGAAATAAAGTTTGATTTTTGACTGAGATGATAATTTCTTAGCTATGATGAATTTACAAGAAAAAGTACGGCGTTTGCAGTGGCAATGCCGGCGTGGCATGCTTGAATTAGATCTCATTTTGCAAGCTTTTTTAGATAAAAATTATCTATATTTAAGTGCTGACGATCAAGCGTTATTTGAGGAATTATTAACTTACTCGGACCAAGATCTTTACTGCTATATGATTAAGCGTCAGTCTAATGAGAGTGGAGCGATGCAGGCTTTAATAGAACGGATAAGTTGTGGCCACTAATTTTTATCGTTTAAAACCCTCTTATTATTTAGCGATTTTGCTCTTAGTGGTGCATGGTGGAGCTATTGCTTGTTTGTGTTTTTTGCCCTGGCCCTGGTGGACTAAATTATTGTTAAGCTTAGCTTGTTTAATGAGTTTTGTTACGCTTTTCTGCCAACATGTCTTGCTAAATAATCCTCATTCTGTCATTGAATTTTGGCAACAAAGTTCGGGCTGTTGGCAATTAAGAAATAATCTTGGCGAAGTAAGTGTGTTCAATTTAGCCAATGAAAGTGTTTGTACGCGTTATTTTGTGCTATTAAACTTTGCTTCCTTAGGCAAGAAAAAAACCAAAATTTCTTTAGTGTTATTGCCGGATAGTTTAAACCCCAAGGACTTTAGACGGTTACGTCGGCAATTACACGGCGTAGCGTAATTCTCCTTTTAAGCTCCAAGATGTGTTTTGGCGCTGCGGCTATTTCTAACGACTATCTCTATAGAGTATAGGCTTAGGACTCAGAATAATGTATAATTTTTATTCAAATTCCCAGTAGTAGGTTCTTATGTCAGAAATAGCGTCACAGCAAAATTTAGCTGCTTCAGAGCTGCCTTTAGCAGAGATGCAGCCGATTATTATTACTGAAAATGCGGCCAACAAAATATGGGAGTTGATTACTGAGGAAGAGAATTTTCAATTAAAGTTACGTGTCTTTATTACCGGCGGTGGTTGTTCTGGTTTTCAATATGGATTTAGTTTCGATGAGACTATCAATGAAGATGATACCGTGATAGTTAAAGAAAGTGGAAAAGACCAAAATAACAATATCATTAAAGTTCAATTACTAGTGGATCCCATGAGCTTAGTTTACCTAGTCGGTGCAGAAATCGATTATAAATCTGATTTAACCGGGGAACAGTTTATTATCCGTAATCCGAATGCTAAAACCACTTGTGGTTGTGGTTCTTCTTTTGCCGCTTAAAAACTTTATTTTCTGCATTTTTTTAAATCGCGATAAAAATTTTCATGGAAGCCCATAGCTAGCAAAATTCTACGTTTGAAATCCCACTCATAAGCTAATAATATTTCACGTCGCTCCATTTTAAATTTGTAAACAAATACTCCCGCTAAATCACCTTTCTTTTCTTGGCCTATTCTTGGGTTTTGAATGATAGCTTTTATCGCGTCATTGACCTGTAATTTATCCCGCAAATGCAGCTTTTTATAGGTAGTTTTAAAAGTAGGCATTTGTGTAATAACAATCTTAGTCATCGTTATTATCAAAATTAAAAGGTTCTGCCAGTGATCGATCGGTATGTTTTGAGATTAACACTTCTTTGATGAACTCGGTTGGCAAATCAGGGTTTTCTAGGGCGCATTTTCCTATTTTTGCCCAAAACTCGATTTGATTGGGAATAGAACGGCACTCAGCACGTGCTACCTTTTTGGCGGCTTTATATATAGATTCGTCAATCCTTATTGGAACACCCATTAGAATACCTACAAAAGTTTCATATTTATACAATTGTAGCATATTTTATGGTGAACAAAAAATTAAAATTTAGACGGAAAGGGCGAGATATATACCGCCGAGTATTGTTGGATTTTTAGCACCCGTTACTTCAGGAAGATTACTACATTTTCCTTCTAAGGTTTGTTTTGCAATCCAGGCGAAGGCCATTGCTTCTAACCATTCACTGGATACACCACGATCATCGGTTAATAATACTTGATGTGAGTGACAATGATGTTGTATGCGTTTTCTTAAATAAGTATTTTTACTGCCTCCGCCACATAGTAAAATGACACCACGCGTACTTTTAAAAGCTTGTATGGCTTTGGCAATACTCACTGCAATCAATTCGCAAAGCGTTGTTTGCACTACAGCAGGTTCTAACTGCCGGTTTAGAGCAGCAAGTTGAGTCTGTACCCATTTAAAATTGAAGTACTCCGGTCCAGTACTTTTGGGGGGCTGCAATTGAAAATAAGCATCCGATAAAAATTGTTTTAATAAGGCTTGGTCAAAGCTAGCACTTGCTGCCCAAGTGCCAGCTTCATCAAACCAGCGCTTAAGATGATGGTGTATCCATTGATCGAGTAGGCAATTAGCGGGCCCAGTATCAAAACCTAAAACGGGTGTTTTTAAATCTGCGGCCAAGTAAGTGATATTGGCAATACCACCGAGATTTAATACTATCGTGTCTTCTTTTTGGTTGCGAAAAATAGTGTTGTGGAAAGCAGGTGTGAGAGGTGCTCCTTGACCACCGGCAGCGATATCGCGCCGGCGAAAATCCGCAATGGTGGTAATACCGGTTTTTTCGGCAATAATATTAGGATCACCCATCTGAATCGTAAAAGGATGATTGGTAAGATGTGGATAATGAAAAACAGTTTGGCCGTGGCTACCGATGGCCAAAATGTCTTTTGCAGAATATTGTCTTTCTGCTAATAAATTCTTTACCGCATCCACAGAAATTAACGCTATTTTTTGATCGAGTTCCGCAAATTTTACGATGTTGATAGAGTCTATGCTGTAAAGCTTGGTTAGCTCTTCGCGCAGAGTATTCGGCAAAGGGGACTTATAGGTAGCAAGTAATTTCGGTTGATCGTTAGAAAAGTCCACTAAAGCAGCATCCACTGCATCCATGCTCGTACCCGACATTAAACCGATATACAATTTTTTCATTAGACCTCTTTCTGAACCTGCGTTATCCCAATAAAACTTTCTACAGTCGTTCCGCAAATTGAGTTAAATTAAGTAAAAACTAAAAAAATTACCGTCATGGCGAGCGAATGTGATGAGCGTGGCCATCCATGGATTGCCACGCACCTACGGTGCTCGCCATGACAATTAATATATTTTACGCGCTTGCAATGACAAGCGGGTAGAAAAGAGTTAAGTTTTTCTTATGATGATCTTTATTCGCGAAACTTGTTTAATTGTATTGCAATATACTGTGAAAAAATAGTACGCTAGCGCCCAAGTAGAGTTGGCTAGACAGTCGCTGTATTTTTTACAGAGGAAAGTCCGGGCTCCATCGGGCAAAGTGCCAGGTAATGCCTGGGAGGCGCAAGCCTACGGAAAGTGCCACAGAAAATATACCGCCTAAGCGTAGTTTTGTCTCTGATGAGATTATAAATAGGTAAGGGTGAAAAGGTGTGGTAAAAGCACACCGCATCATTGGTAACAGTGATGGCAGGGCAAACCCCACTTGGAGCAAGACCAAATAGGAACCTATTAGGCGTGGCCCACGCTAGGTTCGGGTAGGTCGCTTGAGGTGTATGGTGACGTATATCCTAGATGAATGACTGTCCACGACAGAACCCGGCTTATCGGCTAACTCTCTTTCTAAAATATTACCCTTTAGGTAATTAATTCTCCAATTTTTATAGTCCATCTGCTCGTTTTGTACTTATAAAACACATTTATCCAAACCCGCCCAGCTAATGCTTGACAAGAAGCAATTCTAATTCCTATAGTGTAATTAAGTGGCAAAAAGTGGGTAAATGTGGGCAAAAATGGGATAAATTATGTTTCGGGGTATAAATTTGGTAGTGCTCGATGCGAAAGGCCGGATCAAGTTACCGGTTCGCTATCGACAGTTACTACCTACAGATAAAGAACCTCAACTAGTACTCACCATCGATACCGAGTCTCCTTGTTTATTGCTTTATCCTTTGCAGGAATGGGAAATCATCGAAGAAAAATTGCAGGCTTTACCAAGCTTTAATCCAGCAGTGCGGCGTATTCAGCGTTTACTGATAGGACATGCAACGGACTTGGATTTAGATACCAATGGCCGAATTTTATTGCCGTCGTTGTTAAGAAATTATGCGCATTTAGAAAAAGAAATTATGGTCGTAGGTCAAGGTCGAAAAATCGAGTTGTGGGGCGCCAGCGAATGGGATGATTACCGTACTCAGTGGCTTGCAGAGACAGTTAAGCCTGAAGACATACCTGATGAGTTACAGAATTTAGCGTTGTAGGCCTTTGACGATGCAAAAACAAGAACAGCATCAACCGGTTTTACTGGCCGAGGTAATTGAATATTTAGCTATAGCTGCCGATGGAATTTATATCGATGCTACATTTGGACGCGGTGGACATGCTGGGCAGATTTTACGCAATTTAGGAGAAACAGGAAGATTAATTGCGATTGATAAAGATCCTACTGCCATAGCTTATGCACAACAGCAATGGGGCCATGATAAGCGTTTTAAGATTTATCAGGGCTCATTTAAGCGTATTAAAGAAATAGCAGAAGCCGAAGGGATCATGGGGCAAGTGTCGGGGCTGTTATTAGATTTAGGGGTTTCTTCTCCCCAATTAGATCAAGCGGATAGAGGATTTAGTTTTTTAAGAGATGGGCCATTGGATATGCGTATGGATCCAAAAACCGGATTCAGCGCAGCAGAATGGCTAGCTTGTGCAGCTGAGAAGGAAATTGCACAAGTATTAAAGGACTATGGCGAAGAACGTTATGCAAAACGTATTGCTCGAGCAATAGCAGAAGAACGAAAATTAAGACCTATTGTAACGACGGTGCATCTAGCGAATGTGGTGAAGTTGGCTCATCCGCGTTGGGAGAGACACAAGCATCCCGCTACGCAAAGCTTTCAGGCAATACGTATTCGAATTAATAATGAGTTGGAAGATTTAAAGATCTGCTTAGAACAAAGTGTAGAAGTATTGAAGATAGGTGGGCGTTTGTTAGTCATTAGCTTTCATTCATTAGAAGATCGAATCGTAAAACGTTTTATTCGTCAACATACTCATGAAGCGGTGGAATTAAAAAAGCTGCCCTTCATGCCAGCTGAATGGAGGCCTAAATTAAAAAATTTAGGTCGGGGGATTAAACCGGATGCGTATGCGATTCAAGCCAATCCACGATCGCGTAGCGCTGTGTTACGAATTGCGGAGAAAATATCATGAATATGGCAGCACGAGCTTTAACACAAAGTTCTTTGACATGGGAGCGAGGGCAAAGTTGGGTTATTTCCTTAAAGATGTTAGGACTCTTTTTACTAACACTGGCGGTATTGTCTTCAGCGCTTTCAGTTATCTATATAAAAACCGTACAACGTAATTTATATAGTCAATTACAAAGCAGTCAGCAAGATTACGAAAATTTAAAAACAGAATGGAGCCAACTCCTACTCGAAGAAAATACCTGGGTGGCGCCAGTGAGAATACAAACCTTAGCGCAACAAGAATTAGGCATGCGAATTCCTGAAATGAAAAACACGGTTTTATTAACTAAGTCAGCTTAGAAATGCTATGGGATCTTTTTTTAATCGGTGTTGCTGATTGATTTTATTCAAAAAAAACAAACGCACTCCTATCGCTTCGACATATCAGTGGCGTTTAATGATAGTGGTTTTTATACTACTAATCATCGCTTTAGCTTTAATTGGAAGACTCATCAATTTAACGGTCATTAACCGTCAGTTCTTGCGCAATCAAGGAAATGCAAGAACCGTGCGTACTCTAAATATTCCGGCGCATCGCGGTATGATTTTGGATCGGCATGGCGAGCCCTTAGCCATTAGTACACCGGTAGATGCAGTCTGGATTGATCCCGCTTATTTTAAGCCTAATCGACAACAACTCGCTGTGTTAAGTCATTTTTTACAAATATCTTTGAAAGCTATTCGTGAAGTATGGTTGCATGGTCAATTTAAAGAATTTGTTTATTTAAAACGTGGTTTAAATCCGAGTTTAGCGAAACAAATTAAGGATCTAAAAATACCGGGCGTATTTTTACAAAATGAATATCATCGTTATTATCCAGAAGGTCCAGTAATGGCGCATGTGGTTGGGTTAACCAATGTGGATGATAAAGGGCAAGAAGGTTTAGAGTTGGCGTATAATAATTGGTTAGAAGGACAATCTGGTTTAAAGAAAGTAATTAAAGATCGATTAGGACATGTTGTAGCGGATATCCGATCGATACGTCAGCCAAGACCCGGACATGACTTACAATTAAGCATCGACAAACGCATTCAATATGTTGCTTTTAGAGAACTGAAGAGCGGCATCGAGCGCTATCAAGCGGACTCAGGATCGGTCGTTGTACTTGATGTGATTACCGGTGAAATTTTGGCGATAGCAAATTGGCCTTCTTATAATCCTAATGATCGATTAACGGCGCAGGATGGACGTACGCGTAACCGTGCATTAACCGATTTATTTGAACCGGGTTCCACCATCAAAAGCTTCAGTATGACGAGTGTGTTGGCCAGTGAACGCTATACTCCCAGCAGTGAAATCAATACATCGCCCGGTTGGATGATTGTTGCGGGTAAGCGAATTATGGATGAACGTAATAATGGTGTTATGGATTTGACCAAGATATTACAGATTTCTAGCAACATGGGCATGTCAAAACTTATCCTTTCCTTACCCGCAGAAAACTTATGGAACACTTTAAATCAAGTCGGTTTTGGTCAAATTACACAAAGTGGTTTCCCGGGAGAACGTACCGGTAGTTTACCGAATTTTAAAGTATGGAATCCTTTTGTACTTGCGACCTTATCATTTGGTTATGGAATTTCAGTGACTGCTTTACAATTGGCGCAAGCTTATGCCGTGTTAGCGCATGGAGGTATCAAAATTCCGGTTACTTTTCTTAAAGTACAAGATGAAAAGCCAGTAGGGCAGCGTGTGATGGATAAGACTATCAGTAGGGAAGTTTTAGACATGTTAGAGTCAGTATTGACTAAAGGTGGAACAGCGCCCTTAGCGCGAGTTCCGGGCTATAGAGTCACAGGAAAAACTGGTACGGTGCGTATAGTCGGCGCGCATGGATATGAAAAACATCGCTATAATAGTATTTTTATTGGTATTGCTCCTGCGAGTCATCCACGTCTCGTTGTAGCGGTGGTTTTGCATGATCCAAAAGGTCGCTTGTATTATGGTGGTTATACGGCGGGACCGATTTTTTCTCATGTGATGAATAATGCTTTACATTTACTCAATATTCCACCCGATGATTTAACCAGTCTTAATCAACCGCTGCCGAAAGTCATGTTACCTTCACAAGGAATGCAGGATTAGGATGTGATTATATAAATGAATTTGTAATTTATTAAATAGCTGTATTGGGTATAGGTATAAGGAAATACTATGCACAAGAAGATCGACAATTTTAAGCGCATATTTTGTCCTGTCTTAATTTTATTTATATTTTTCATACCTAATCTACAAGCACGCGAACCATTACCGCCGCGATTTTCAGCGAATGCTTATACCGGAGTGTATACCGTAGGACTAGCCGATTTGATGGTTTCTTTGGATGGCGATAACCAACATAATCTCTATGTGGATCCGCAAGGCGCATATGGCACTGATCAACAATGGTATGGGGATCTCGGCTTAGGTTATCGCTGGATTAAAAATGATGCGGCAATACTAGGCGCGTATTTATTTGCCGGACATAGCCGCGTCGAAAATAAGAGTAATTTTTGGATAGTCAGTCCAGGTGTGGAAGCCTTAGGCCGTCGCTGGGATGCGCGGATTAATGCCTATATTCCGGTAGCAGGACGTAGTAATGAGATAGGGCTAGAAGAATTTAATATCGTGAATACTCCGGTTTTTACTGGACATACTGCATCAATAAATAGTGCGTTTATTAATGAAAATGCTATCCAACAAATTGGCAATGGTGCCGATGCCAGAGTAGGGTATCAATTTTTTCACCAAGTTCCATTAAAAGGTTATATAGGCGCGTATTTCTTTGCGCTTCCAAATATCAATAATATAACCGGCGGTGCAGCAGGCTTAGAATATTGGTTTGATGATAACATCCGTGTATTTGCGAATTATAGTTATGATAATTATCAACATAGTAACGTAGTCGGCGGTTTAGGTATTAGTTTTGGTGGTGTAAGAAAACATTGGGCAGATCCAAGTTTATCCGAACGTTTAACCGATCCAGTGGATCGTTATTTAGCGAATTTAGGTCATGGTTCGGGTATTCCAAGTAAAACGCTTTTATATGGAATGGGTCGTGGCAGTAGTTCACAACTCATAAGCAGCGACATCGCTTTTTTTAGTCAAACCGGAACACCGAATGCGGGTGGAGCAGGTTTAACCTTAGCTAATTGTACATTCGAAAATCCGTGTGGACCAACGGATTTTAGTCAAACCGGAGTTAACACCTTAAATACCTTATTACCGAATACTATGATGTATTTTAATGGTGGAACCTACCCAGCCAGTAATGGGTTCAATCCAATAACTTTAAATAATGGCCAAGGAGTATTTTCCAGAACGGCGGATTATAGTGTCGCTGCCAATGGTATGGGACGTTCTACCTTTAACGGTGGATTTAACCTTAGTGGAAATAATCAGCTAGAAGGGGTTATTTTAAATAATACAGGGTTAGCGTTTGGTGTTACTAGCACGGGTGGCTCGAATATACTAATAAATAATAGCCAAATTGGAAGTGTGAGTAATCCGTATATTTCTGGATTATCATTATTTAACAGTTCTGCGACATTAACAAATAGTGTTATTTTTTCGAATCTTTCTGGTATACAAGTTACACAAAATGCTTCATTAAACATACAGTCAAGTGAAGTTAATGTGAGTGGTGTAGGTAATAAGACAGGTATCTCGTTAACTAGCAATGGTACAACGACAATTGTAGATAGTCAGATTAATGTTTTGCAAGCAACCGGCGGTGTCGCGATTGGCATTTTTGGAAGTGGAACTTCCACGTCGGAAATTAATGACAGCACTATAACTGTGCAGAATGCAAGTGCAACAGCAATAGGCTTGGAAACAACTGGATCAGCGCAAATACAGATGAATGCAGGTAGTATATTGATAACTGGTGATGGGACTTCTTTGCTTACAGAAGGTTCAAATATTTCACTTAATTTGGTTAATTGCACGCTCAATGGCAGTGGAGTGGTTTGTTGAGCTGTCTAAAAATATTATTTAAGCTAAAATGATTACTTAACATTTAAAGGAATGGACAATGCATATGGAAATGCAATTACTTAAGCGAATAGTTTTTCTTTTCATATTTATTTCGTTTGTATTTTTTATATCGAGCCTGGAAGCGCGTGAGCCGTTACCGCCACGATTTTCAGCGAATGCGTATACCGGCGTGTATACGGTAGGGCAAGCCGATTTGCTGGTTTCTTTGGATGGAGACAGTCAACATAATCTCTATGTGGATCCGCAAGGCGCGTATGGTAGTGATCAACAATGGTACGGTGATCTCGGCTTAGGTTATCGTTGGATTAAGAATGACGCCGCGATATTAGGCGGCTATTTATTTGCCGGACATAGCCGTGTCGAAAATAGCAGTGGTTTTTGGATAGTAAATCCAGGCATAGAAGCCTTAGGTAGTCGCTGGGATGCGCGGATTAATGCCTATATTCCGGTAGCCGGGCGGAGTAATGAATTAGGCATAAAAGAATTTAATATAGTGAATACACCTGTTTTTACGGGTCATACGGAAGTCATTAATAGTGTGTTTAACGATGCGAATGCGATTCAACAAGTCGGAAATGGCGCCGATGCCAGAATAGGCTATCAATTTTTTCACCAAGTTCCATTAAAAGGTTATATAGGCGCGTATTTCTTTGCGCTTCCAAATATCAATAATATAACCGGCGGTGCAGCAGGCTTAGAATATTGGTTTGATGATAACATCCGTGTATTTGCGAATTATAGTTATGATAATTATCAACATAGTAATGTAGTCGGCGGTTTAGGGATAAGTTTTGGTGGTGTGAGAAAACATTGGGCGGATCCGAGTTTATCCGAGCGCTTAACCGATCCAGTGGATCGTTACTTAGCAAATTTAGGACATGGTTCGGGAATACCAAGTAAAACTTTATTATATGGCGTGGGCAGTGGCAGTAGTTCGCAGCTGATCAGTAATAGCATTGCTTTCTTCAGTCCAAATGGTACGCCTAATAATGGAGGGGCAGCATTAACCTTAGCTAATTGTACGTTTGAAGATCCTTGCGGCCCCACAGATTTCAGTCAAACCGGTGTGAACACATTAAATACCTTATTGCCAAATACCGATTTTTATTTTAATGGTGGGGCATATCTGGCAAATAATGTAGGAATCGCTCTTACCCTAAATAATGGTCAAAATGTTTATTCTAGAACAACCGATTACTCGGCACTTGCGACGGGTTCAACACGATCTACGTTTGATGGAGCATTTATTTTAAATGGAAATAATGAGTTGAATGGAGTTATTTTAAATAATGCAGGTGTAGCTCCAACGACCGCAGGTATTAGCAGCGGTGTCGGAGCTAGTAATTTATTAATTAATAATAGCCAAATCGGTAGTGCTTCTGCGCCTTATAATTCAGGTATTAACATTAATTCAGGATCTGCAACTATCGAAAATTCAAATGTTTTTGGTATTATTTTAGGAGTAGGGGCTCAAGACAGTGTATTGACTGTCGAATCGAGTCAAATAAATAGCCAAGGTATGGATACAATAGGTTTAGGGATCGCAAATGCCCAGGCACAAATTAATAATAGTCAAATAAATGCTTTTGGAACAACTGGAAGCACTACTATAGTAGGACTCAATGCCGCTGGAAATAGTGTCGTTAATCTTCAAAATAGCGGAGTCACTGCACAATACACGAGTGCTCCTCCTGCCGGTTCGATCGGTTTAAGAACACAGGGCGCCACTGCACCGATTCAAATGACAGGCGGTAATTTGATTGTATCAGGTAATGGTACCTCATCATTGACATCGGGCTCTAATATTACCCTGATTGAAGTAAATACTTCGCTGAATTCCTAATGAATTTTTTGAACTTGAGATAGATTATTAATATTTAACGGAATAAACGATGCATTGGGAAATGCAATTCTTTAAGTACATACTTTTTCTTTTATTTTTTTCTTTTGTATCGAGCCTAGCAGCGCGAGAGCCTTTACCGCCGCGGTTTTCTGCGAATGCCTATACCGGAGTATATACCGTAGGACTAGCCGATTTAATGGTTTCTTTGGATGGAGACAGTCAACATAACCTCTATGCCGATCCGCAAGGCGCGTATGGCAGTGATCAGCAATGGGTTGGTGATCTCGGTCTAGGTTATCGTTGGATTAAGAATGATGCCGCAATATTAGGTTGGTATTTATTTGCTGGGCATACGCGCGTAGAAAATAGCAGTGGTTTTTGGATAGTCAGTCCAGGTATCGAAGCCTTAGGTCGTTGCTGGGATGCACGGATTAATGCCTATATTCCGGTGGCAGGGCGGAGTAATGAATTAGGCATAGAAGAATTTAATATCGTGAATACCACAGTTTTCACTGGACATACTGCAACAATAAATAGTGCGTTTATTAATGAAAATGTGATCCAACAAATCGGTAATGGCGCCGATGCCAGAGTGGGCTATCAGTTTTTTCACCAAGTACCCTTAAAAGGCTATGTAGGCGCGTATTTTTTTACAATCCCAAATACCAATAATATAACCGGAGGTGCGGCAGGTTTGGAGTATTGGTTTGACGATAATATCCGCGTGTTTGCGAATTATAGTTATGATAATTACCAACATAGTAATCTAGTCGGTGGTTTAGGTATTAGTTTTGGTGGTGTGAGAAAACATTGGGCAGATCCAAGTTTATCCGAACGTTTAACCGATCCAGTGGATCGTTATTTAGCGAATTTAGGTCATGGTTCGGGTATTCCCAGTAAAACCTTATTATATGGAATGGGTCGTGGCAGTAGTAGCACATTGGTAAGTGATAACATCGCTTTTTTTAGTCAAACAGGTACACCGAATACTGGCGGGACAGCATTAACCCTAGCCAACTGTACCTTTGAAAATCCTTGCGGCCCGACTGATTTCAGTCAAACCGGTGTGAACACATTAAATACCTTATTGCCAAATACCATGTTGTTTGTTAATGGTGGGACATACATAGCGAATGATGGCGCAAATGCGTTAACTCTAAATAATGGCCAAGGAGTATTTTCTAGAATCGCGGATTACAGCGCTGCTGCCACTGGATCAGTCCGTTCCATATTTGAAGGTGGATTTATTTTAGAGGGTAATAATCAATTGAATGCGCTTATACTGCAATATGAACCCGGTTTAGCTCAGGAAGGAATTTCAAGTAATGGCGGCCAAAATATCCAGCTAAATAATATTCAAATTGGAGATGGAGTCACCCCCACTTATCCGATAGCCATTGAGTTTAGTAATGGGGCTATGGGAACCATGGATCAATCAAGCGTTTTTTCAGTGCGCGCACTAAACTTAAACGATTCTTCCTTTACTATACAATCTAGTAATATAGTTGTAGCGAACGGGCTAGATAGTAGTATCTCGGGTTTTGACTTGCTGAATTCGAATTTGGTATTTAACAATAGTCAATTATTAGTTTTAGGAGACGTTTCTGATGAAGCTATCGGTATTTTTGCCGATGATGGATCCATTGTAGCGATTAATAATAGTGATTTAACCATACAGAATATTCAGACACCAACACCCAGCAGTGCGCTAGGTTTAGAAACTATTGATAGCCAAATACAAATGAATGGTGGGAGTTTGTCGGTCATTGGAGATGATACTTCAGAGTTGACTTCAGGCACAAATATTGTGTTGAATGGTGTCGCTTGTACCTTAAATGGAATAAGTTTGATATGTTGATGGTGAAATCGTCTTTTCATAATCTGCTTTAGTGTGAGTTTTTTGATGAGTATGGCTAAAGCCTTAGAATAAAAATTTTATGCAAAAAAATTGGCAGACTTTACTGAAAGAAGTTATTACCGATCCGGCAGAATTGCTCGATAAACTGGAACTAAATCCTAATTTATTACCCTCAGCACAACGAGTGGCGAAATTATTTCCATTACGTATCCCGACGAGTTTTTTAGCACGCATGCAAAAAGGCGATCCTGAAGATCCTCTGTTACAACAAGTGCTTCCTTTAGCAGCTGAGGAAATAATCAGTGTTGGTTTTAGTCAGGATCCTTTACAAGAACGCGCGGTTAATCCATTACCTGGACTATTACATAAGTATCATGGCAGAGTATTGCTAACGCTGACTGGTGCGTGTGCTATCAATTGTCGCTATTGTTTTCGCCGTCATTTCCCTTATGCAGAAAATATTCCCGGCGGCACAGCCTGGCAAAATATTTTGACTTATATCAAAGCGGATACTTCTATCAACGAAGTTATTTTAAGTGGAGGCGACCCTTTATTAGCGAATGATCAGTATTTGCGAAAATGTACCGATGATCTTGTTGAAATTGCGCATGTTAACATTTTACGCATTCATTCCCGCTTGCCCATAGTATTGCCCGAGCGCATCACTACTGATTTTTTAAATTGGTTTAGCAACACGCGTTTACAGACCATCTTGGTTACGCATAGTAACCATGCTAATGAGTTAGATGATTCAGTACACTGCGCAATAGCTAAACTACGTGAGCGAAAAATTAGTGTATTAAATCAAACAGTGTTGTTAAAAGGCATCAATGATAATGTTGAAGCCTTAGTTAATTTGAGCCAACGTTTGTTTGCTTGCGGGGTTTTGCCTTATTATTTGCACCTACTCGATAAAGTACAAGGTGCAGCACATTTCGTCGTACCTGAAGCAACAGCCAAACGACTCATGACTGCATTGCGCGAACGATTACCCGGTTATTTGGTGCCGAAATGTGTGTATGAACAGAGTGGCGCTTTATCCAAATTGCCGGTATTTTAGCGCTATACTCTTCACACTTGATATTGTCTGTGTTGCTGCGCAATTCTCATTGTATAATGAATATACCATGATTACTGCACGGACGTGGCACTTGCCAAAAATCTAACTGCTGTGGGTATAGTAATAATCTTTTGAAGAATAGTATAGGTGGTATATGTCAGAAAATTTAAAAAAGCGTATTGAAACCGATAGTATGGGACCTATAGAAGTTCCAGCCGATCACTATTGGGGATCGCAAACACAACGGAGTTTGCATCATTTTGACATAGGTCACGAACAAATGCCTTTAGCTGTGATCCATGCGTTTGCTATTTTAAAAAAAGCTACTGCCAAAGCTAATCAAGAATTGGGCTTATTGGCCAAAGATAAAGCCGATTTAATTATTCAAGTGGCTGATGAAATAAAATCCGGACAGCTCGATGCCGAATTTCCGTTACGGGTTTGGCAAACCGGTAGCGGTACGCAAACTAATATGAATGTTAATGAAGTGATTGCCAATCGTGGCATAGAATTGGTCGGTGGCGAACGTGGCAGTAAAAATCCTATACATCCTAATGATCATGTTAATAAATCCCAATCATCTAATGATACTTTTCCGACGGCTATGTATATTGCTGCCGTTTTAGCGCTAGTTAAGCAATTGTTGCCAGCGGTGCAAACACTGTATAGCGCTTTAATCGAAAAAGTTCATGAATTTAAAGATATCATTAAAATCGGTCGTACTCATTTACAAGATGCCGTTCCTTTAAGTTTAGGTCAAGAATTTTCGGCTTATGTTGATCAATTAGAATCGGCTTTAGCCAACATCGAACAAACCTTACCCGGACTTTACCAGTTGGCGATTGGCGGTACTGCCGTGGGAACAGGTTTAAATACACATCCGAAATTTGCGGAATTAACCGCAAAAAAAATCGCTGAAGAAACTAAACTGCCTTTTGTTTCAGCAAAAAACAAATTTTCCGCTTTAGCAGCACATGATGCATTAGTCTTTGCGAGTGGCGGATTGAAAACCTTAGCGTGTGCGTTAATGAAAATGGCGAATGATATTCGTTGGTTAGGTTCAGGTCCGCGTTCAGGTTTAGGGGAATTGATTCTGCCTGAAAATGAACCAGGTTCTTCAATTATGCCGGGTAAAGTCAATCCCACCCAGTGTGAAGCGATGACCATGGTGTGTGTGCAAGTGATGGCGAACGATACAGCGATAAGCATGGCAGGTAGTCAAGGTAATTTTGAACTAAATGTATTTAAGCCCTTGATGATTTATAATTTTTTACAATCGGTGGATCTATTAAGCACAGCATGCCAGTCATTTGCTGAGTTTTGCGTTAAAGGTTTAAAAGCCAATCAAGCAAAAATTAAACATTTTTTAGAAAATTCGTTAATGTTAGTGACTGCATTGAATCCTATTATTGGCTATGACAAAGCGGCCAAAATTGCACATAAAGCTTTACATGAAGAAACCAGTTTACGTGCCGCGTGTTTGTCGTTGGGTTATTTAACTGCCGAAGAGTTTGATAAGGCCGTCGATCCGAAAAAAATGCTGGGACCGAATAATTGAAAGAAATTAACGTGCATTCGGATTGCTATATTGATCCGCGTGTTTGGCACTCGCGATGATAGATTTTTTTTAAAGTCAGCTTAGATCCACTGCCTATATAATTAAAATAAGAAATATTGTAATGCTTGCAAAAAATAAAACACGATCAAATCAAGATAGTGCATGGAAAGATATTTTAGATGTCTATTTTAAAGAGTTTATGGAGTTTTTTTATAATGAAATAGCTCAGAAAATTGATTGGAAAGCTGGCTACGAAGCTCTCGATAAAGAACTTCAAGCTATCACTACCGAGTCAATGATTGGTAAAAAGTTTGTTGATAAATTGTTTAAAGTGAAGTCTCTTGATGGTCAAGAAGAGATAGTATTAATCCATATTGAAATTCAATCTCAGAAAGAAGAGGAATTTGCTCAACGTTTGTTTCATTATTATTATCGTATCTACGATAATAACGGCCAATCGATTTTAACTTTAGCAATTCTGGCAGATGATCAGCAAAATTGGCATCCTAAAAGTTATCAAAAAAGAGTTTTTGGTTTTGCGGTCCTGAATTTTAATTTTCAAGCTTGTAAACTACTCGATTATCAAAATGAAAAAGAAGCATTAGAAAAATCTAATAATCCCTTTGCGATGGTGGTTTTAGTCCATTTAGCGTTTTTGATGACTAAAAAAGATTCTAACGCACGATCGCAAATGAAATTTCAGTTAACCCGTCGACTATATGAAAAGGGTTATAAACGAGATTATGTAATAAATTTACTCAAGGTGATAGACTGGGTATTGGTAATACCTGAGTATCTTGAGTTAGAATATAAATCAAAGGTTCATGAATTAGAGGGCGTAAAAAATATGAGTTATATCACCAGTTTTGAGCGACTAGGTCGAGAAAAAGGGCTGCAAGAAGGCTTACAGGAAGGCTTACAGCAAGGCCTACATCGAGGCCTACAGCAAGGCCGTCAAGAAGGGCAATTATTACTGGCCAAAAAAATGCTGGATAAAGGCATCGATTTAGAATTTATTAAGAATATCACTGGTTTTTCTGAACAAGAACTTATTGGCTTAGATTAAGTTTACGATGGGATCTTTCTTTGATCAAGCCGGAAAAAATTAACGTTCATTCGGATTGTTACATTGCTCCATGTCCCTGATCCGTCAATGACAGATGTTCTTCAAAAAATTAATCAATGACGCCGTCATAGACTTTAGCAGGCGTGCCACGTAAAAATACCGGTGATTGTTCACCTTCCCAGCGTACTGTAAGGAGTCCGCCGGGTAGACTGGCGTTGACTTTTTTGCCAAGTCTATTCAGTAAACGTCCTGCAATCACCGCAGCGCAGGCGCCACTACCGCAAGCTTGGGTTTCGCCGGCACCACGTTCATAAATACGCAGATCGACTTGTTTCGGATCGCGAATTTTCATAAATTCGACGTTACACCCTTGTGGAAAGTAAGGGAAGGGATGTTGATTAAGAAAGCTACCTAAGTCATCTACCGGTGCTTGATCTAAATTATTGACTTGTATTACGCAATGCGGATTACCTAAAGATAACACACAGCAATCAAAGCGGCCAAAAGGGGTGTCTATAGGATAAATAGGTGGTGGAGACAAGCTAATAAATGGAATTTTTTCCGGATCAAAAATGGGCAGACCTAAATTTGCAGTCACTTTTCCATTTTCTTCTACGCTTAATTCTAAGATATTATTCATCGTCATCAGATGCATGGGATTTTCTTTGCTTAGCTTTTTTTCTAATAAAAATTTTGCGACACATAATGCACCATTGCCGCATTGTGCTACTTCATTGCCGTCGGCATTAAAGATGCGATAATAAAAATGCGCGGATTTAGGTCGAGGCTTTTCTATTAGCAATAGTTGGTCAAAGCCAATACCACGATGTCGATTGGCCCACTGGCGTATTAATTTACCATTCGGTTTAAAATTTTGTTGTATGGCATCGATAATAACAAAGTCGTTCCCTAATAGGTGCATCTTTGTGAATTCAGTTTTCATTAGACCTCTTGCATAACCTGCGTGCTAGACTTGATTTCATCGTTAAACGCTAGTCTACGGTCCTCATTTACTCATGTAAACTCCGGTCCTCGACTATCGTTTGCCTCGAACTCAAGCCCATCACTGGGTTATGCAAGAGGTCAATTTAATCGATAGGTTTAGTTTGAGATTATTTTTTCGTTTTGCCATAATTGATCTAAGGTTTCACGCGAGCGAATTAAGTGGATTTGATCTTTATCGACCAAAATCTCTGCGGCTCTCGGTCTAGAATTATAGTTGGAACTCATGGAAAAACCATAGGCGCCACTATCCATGATCGCTAAGTAATCACCGGCTTGTATGGCCAGTTGGCGGTTTTTACCTAGAAAATCACTGCTTTCACAAATAGGTCCGACCACATCATAATTTTTTTCGGGTAGTTCGACGCGTTGGAGTACGGGTAATATATTTTGTTCAGCATGATATAGAGCAGGGCGTATCAGATCATTCATTCCTGAATCAACAATAGCAAAATTTTTTTCAGTATTAGTCTTGATGTATTCAACCTGTGTCGCGAGTATGCCCGCCTGCGCGGTAATAACACGGCCGGGTTCGATAATTAAATGCAGCTTAGAATTTCTTTTTTTCAGTACGGCTAAAATTTCTTGACAGTATTCTTGCAAAGTGGGAACTTTTTCTTGTTGATAGGAAACACCTAAACCTCCGCCTAAATTAATGGTCTTTAATGTGATATTTTCTTTTTCTAATCGTTGGGCAAGATTCAATAACTGATCGAGGGCTTGTAAAAAAGGGTCGAGTGTGGTGAGTTGTGATCCTAAATGGCAGCTAATACCATGAATTTTTATATGCTTGGAATTTGCTGCACGACGATAGAGTTGTAAGGCGTCATTTTCACTCATGCCAAACTTGGTTTCTGTTAAGCCCGTGGTGATATAGGGATGGGTTTTGGCATCGATATTAGGATTGATACGTAAAGCGATGGCTGCCGATTTGTGCAGATTTTTTGCAATGGCTTCGATGCGCTGTAATTCCGATTCTGATTCAACATTGAAGCAGCCAATATTCGCTTGCAAAGCAGTTTTTATTTCCTCGCTGGTTTTACCTACGCCCGAAAATACCGTTTTTTTAGCGTCTCCGCCTGCTTGCATAACCCGCGCAAGTTCTCCGCCTGAGACGATATCAAAGCCTGCTCCCCATTCTGCTAAGCGAGCTAAAATGGCGAGATTTGAATTAGCCTTAACGGCATAACAAATTTGCTCGGTGTGTGGTAATAGTTGCCTAAATGCAGACCATTGACGGTGCAATATTGCCTGAGAATAAATATAACAGGGCGTACCAAATTCGGTCACGATGCTTGCAATAGGTACTTCTTCTACGTGTAATTCTCGATTTGAATAATGAAAAGACATTATGATGACGGTTTAGCGAAATGATGAGGGATATAAACCGGTGGTTTTTGATCGGGCAAATATAAAGGACCCATTTGGCCGCATCCGGTTAAGAAAAGTACAATACTTAGATAAAGGGGAATGCAGCGGGGTTTTTTTTGCATAAATATCTAAAAAGCTAACAATGTGTGCAACGATGAAACTCATAGTATATAGTAATCGCGATTGAAATTGCGAAGGTTAGGAAAATTTAAAAATAGTAGGGAGCGGTATATACTGAAAATATAAATGTCTTTTTTCTGAAGGCATTCTAGCAAAAAATAGTCTTAATTTTTATGAGGTTCACAATGGAAAACCCAAAGCCATTAGATTTTTTAGAGTTTAATCCGATCAAATCTCCCTCTGCTAGCATCATTTGTTTACATGGGCTAGGAGCAAGCGGTCATGATTCAGCCAATATGGCACGTGCGGTGGCATTAGGGACAGGATTTCGTTTTGTATTTCCGCATGCGCCAGTGAGACCGATTACTTTGAATGGCGGAGTAAAAATGCCAGCTTGGTATGATATACATGGCCTTACCTTTGGCTCAACTGAAGATGAGACCGGTATCCGCGCTGCGGCACAAAGCCTATTTGAATTGATGCAAAAAGAAGTGGCTAGAGGTATTCCTGCTAATCGAATTGTTTTAGCGGGTTTTTCTCAAGGTGGGGCGATGGCGTTATATACTGCTTTACGCTATCCGCATGCTTTGGCTGGGGTTTTGGCTTTATCAACCTATTTACCGTTACACCATTTTTTAGAAAAAGAAGCGAGTGATGCGAACAAAACTACGCCTATTTTTATGGCGCATGGTGATGAAGATAACGTGGTTGCACCGGCCTTAGGTGAATTTTCTTATAACTGTTTGAAAAAATTAGCTTATCAAGTACAGTTTAATCGTTATCCGATAGGCCATAGTGTTTGCCCACAGGAAATCATGGATATTACGCAATGGTTACAACAACGTTTACAAAAATAAACTACTCTTCACACTTGACATTGCCTGTGTATCGCGAGGATCGCAATCCTCAGGTATCTGGAAGAAACGAAGCTTGCTCATACTTAGGTGTCTTGCCAAAAATCCAATTGCTGTGAGTATAAATCCGTTATACTCTTTCGCCTCATCCAGTAAAAGTGACATTTAATCGTAGGCGATAAAATACCAACATGAAGAATATTCGTAACTTCTCAATTATTGCTCATATCGATCATGGAAAATCGACCTTGGCTGATAGGTTAATACAAGTTTGTGGGGGCTTGACCGAAAGGGAAATGTCTGAGCAAGTACTCGATTCCATGGACCTAGAACGGGAACGGGGGATTACTATCAAAGCACAAAGCGTGACGTTGCATTATAGTGCTCGTGACGGACAACGCTATCAGTTGAATTTTATTGATACCCCCGGGCATGTGGATTTTTCTTATGAAGTATCGCGTTCTTTAGCCGCTTGTGAAGGTGCGTTGTTGGTCGTGGATGCCGCTCAAGGCGTTGAAGCACAAACCGTAGCGGTTTGTTATACCGCTGTTGAACAAGGCTTAGAAGTTTTACCGGTATTAAACAAAATTGATTTACCCCAAGCCGATCCAGAGAATGTCATTCAAGAAATTGAAGAGATCATCGGTATACCCGCTCAAGATGCGGTGAGAGTGAGTGCAAAACAAGGTATTGGAATTTTAGAATTGCTAGAACGACTTATACAGGTTATTCCACCCCCGCAAGGAGATTTGGAGCAGCCCTTACAGGCTTTGATTATCGACTCTTGGTTTGATACTTACTTAGGAATCGTCTCTTTAGTGCGCATCAAAAATGGCCGGCTTAAAGTGGGTGACAAAATCCAAGTGATGTCGACAGGACGCAGTTACGTCATCGATAAATGTGGAATTTTTACACCTAAACGCCAAGAAATGGAAACATTGAGTGCTGGTGAAGTAGGATTTGTTATTGCCGGGGTTAAAGACATTCATGGCGCGCCTGTCGGAGATACCTTAACCCATACCTCGAAGCCTGCGAGTGCTCCTTTACCCGGATTTAAGCGTGTTCACCCACAAGTATTTGCTGGCTTGTTTCCGGTCAATACCGAAGAATTCACTGATTTTCGCGAGGCTTTAGAAAAGCTCAGTTTAAATGATTCATCCTTGTTTTACGAACCTGAAACTTCAGAAGCCTTAGGATTTGGTTTTCGTTGTGGTTTTCTAGGTTTGCTGCACATGGAGATAGTCCAAGAGCGCCTAGAACGGGAATATGATCTGGACTTAATTACTACCGCGCCCACCGTGGTTTATGAGATAGTAACAACACGTGGAGAAACGCTGCATGTTGATAACCCAGCAGATTTACCGGTGGCTAATTTTCTGAGTGTGATGCGTGAACCCATCGTTTTGGCGAATATATTAGTGCCACAAACTTATTTAGGCGCTGTGATCACGTTATGTAATGAACGTCGGGGTGTGCAAACCAAATTACTTTATACCGGGAAACAGGTATCTATCGCTTATGAATTACCCATGAGTGAAGTGGTTTTAGATTTTTTTGATCGTTTAAAATCTTTAAGTCGGGGTTACGCCTCACTGGATTATCAGTTTATTCGCTTTCAAGAAGCGGATTTAGTCAAGTTGGATATTCTAATTAATGGTGATAAAGTCGATGCGCTTGCCTTAGTGGTTCACCGCAGTCAATCACAATATCGAGGCCGTCAATTGGTGGCTAAACTTAGAGAGCTTATTCCGCGTCAGATGTTTGAAGTCGCACTACAAGCGGCGATAGGCGGCCATATTATCGCAAGGGAAACGGTTAAGGCCTTACGCAAAAATGTTATTGCTAAATGTTATGGCGGCGATGTGTCACGTAAGAAAAAATTATTAGAAAAACAAAAAGCGGGTAAAAAACGTATGAAGCAAGTGGGTCGCGTGGAGATACCACAGCAAGCGTTTTTAGCGGTCTTGCAACTAGAGAAGAAATAATCCTACACATATAGAGTGACTATAATGAGCTTTAATTTTGAATTTTTTTTGACGACAGCGGTAGTCATCTCAGGTGCCATTGCTTTGGTAGACATACTCATTTTTGCGCCCATACGAAAACGAAAAAAAATTGCTCATCCTTCGGTGTTGATTGAATATGCACGCTCTTTTTTTCCTATTTTACTCTTGGTTTTATTATTACGTTCTTTCTTGGCCGAACCTTTCCGTATCCCTTCGGGCTCGGAAAAACCCGATCTATTAATAGGTGATTTTATTGTTGCAAATAAGTTTAGTTATGGCATACGCTTACCCGTATTACATAAAAAAATTATTTCCATGGGTGAACCCAAACGCGGTGATATTGTGGTGTTTTTATGGCCTAAAGATACTTCTACTTATTTTATTAAACGTGTAATTGGTTTACCGGGTGACGTTATTATCTATAAAGATAAAGTATTAACCATCAATGGTCAGCTTGCTCCGCAAACCTTACTCGGGGAACAAACCGATCAAGATGGTGCGAATGAAAAATGGCCGGTATTGCTGAAACTTGAAAATTTATTAGGTGTTCAACATGAGATTTATTTACGCCCTGATCAATTAGCGACCGATTTTTCGGTGACTGTACCACCAGGAAATTATTTTGTTATGGGTGATAATCGAGATAATAGTTTAGATAGTCGTTATTGGGGTTTTGTGCCTGAAAAAGATCTCATCGGGAAGGCTATGTGGGTATTTTTTAGTTGGGATAATGAGCAGCACCGAGTTCGATGGGAACGATTGGGTATGCGTATCCATTAGATGGGTTTTTTAATTTTAAGAGGCAATAGTGAGAGCAGAAATAGCAACTTTATGTGAAAAATTAAATTACCAATTTAAAAATCCTGAGCTAATGGAAGATGCACTGAGCCACCGTAGTTTTCGTGGCAATAAAAATAATGAACGATTAGAGTATTTAGGCGATGCGGTACTTAATTTTGTCATAGCAGCCGCTTTATTTCGACAAAATATTAAAGCACGCGAAGGTGAATTAAGTCGATTGCGTGCTAATTTAGTGCGCGGTGAAACGCTGACTGATCTTGCACAAGAATTTGAATTAGGTAAATATTTACGCTTAGGCGCAGGTGAATTAAAAACCGGTGGTGCGCAACGTAAATCTATTTTAGCCGATGGTATGGAAGCCGTGGTCGGTGCAATTTATCTTGATGGTGGTTTTCAGGCTTGTGAGAACTGCATACTGCGTTGGTATGAAAATCGTTTGGAAAATGTCGAAACCATTCCTGATCTGAAAGATCCTAAAACGCGTTTGCAAGAATATTTACAAGCCAAAAAGTTACCTTTGCCGGTTTACACCATTTTAGCTTTAGAAGGACCCGCGCATCAGCAGTCTTTCAAGGTTGAGTGTCAACTACATGGTTTGCCCAATAAAGCGGTTGGTATCGGCAGCAGCCGACGTCGCGCTGAACAGAAAGCCGCAGAAAAGATCTTAGCTGAATTGGAATCAACTTATAAAACCTCATAAATAATAAGCACATGAAAAATCTAGCAAGCCATTGCGGTACTATAGCCATTATTGGACGTCCAAATGTCGGTAAGTCTACTTTACTGAATAAAATATTAGGTGAAAAATTAACCATCACTTCATCTAAACCGCAAACTACTCGGCATCAAATCTTAGGGATTAAAACAGCAGAGCAGACGCAAACTATTTATATCGATACACCCGGTATACACCCCAATACGCAACGCCGTCTAAGCCGCGCGATGGTTCGAGCGGCTATTAATGCCTTAATCGATGTGAATATTATCGGCTTTGTTATCGAAGCTAATCGTTGGACCGCGGAGGATGAGGCTATTTTAGAACGCTTAAAAAAACAAGAACACCCAGTGCTATTAATTGTTAATAAAATAGATAAAATAAAAGATAAGAGTCGGTTGCTGCCTTTTTTACAAGCCTGTTATGAAAAAATGCCTTTTTTAGCGGTCGTTCCCGTTTCAGCACAAAAAGGTAAAAATGTTGATGAATTAGAAAAAGTGATAGCTCAGGCATTACCTGTCGCTGAATTTATTTATCCACCGGATCAGTTCACGGATCGTAGTCAGCGGTTTTTGGCGGCTGAATTTATTCGTGAAAAATTAATGCGTAGTTTATACGAAGAGCTGCCTTATTGGTTAACCGTCAGCATCGAACAATTTGCTGAGCAAAAAAAAATAATTAAAATTTCTGCAATAATTTGGACCGAACGCTCCAGTCAGAAAGCCATTATTATTGGTAAAAATGGAGAACTACTAAAAAAAGTCGGCACTGAAGCACGTCTGGATATGGAAACCTGTTTTGGCAAAAAAGTTTTTCTAGAGCTTTGGGTAAAAGTAAAAGCGGGATGGTCAGAAGAAGAGGGAAGTTTATGAGCTTTATATAGGGATAGTTATTTACCTAATTTATGCTTATAATAAACATATTTTTTAAAACATCTTAATCATGGAGGATTAAATGAACACTGCGAATCTGTGTGCCAAAAGACAAGTAGGTGATAATCGCTTGTCTAAAGAAAACGCAGCATTATTAATGATCGATCACCAAACTGGCTTGATGCAGATAGCGAGAGATTATCAATATGATGAATTCAAAAATAATGTTTTAGCTTTGGCGGCTATCGGTAAGTTATATAATTTACCAGTTGTATTAACAACAAGTTTTGAAAAAGGCCCTAATGGACCACTCTTACCTGAATTAAAAAAGGAATTTCCGAATGCTCCTTTTATTCCTAGACCTGGGCAAATCAATGCTTGGGATAATGAAGATTTTGTAAAGGCGGTCAAAGCAACGGGTCGAAAAAAACTGATTATTGCGGGCATCGTAACGGATGTTTGCGTAGCATTTCCCGCATTAGCTGCATTAAGTGAAGGATATGACGTCTATATAGTGGTAGATGCTTCGGGAACCCTGAATAAGTCAATACGAGAAGCGGCGCTTAGTCGTATGATACACGCCGGAGCTATTCCTATGGGGTGGTTTGCGCTCTCGGCTGAATTACAGCGCGATTGGCGTGATAACGGCGAGGGTTTAACCAAACTCTATAAAAAACACTTAGTTCCCTATGATAATCTTATCAGTAGTCACGATGCAAAATAGCAGGTTTAAGTTTAGCAAATTACATTACTGTGTAAGCCGACAACGTTATTTTTCGTGCTGAGCGATGCGTAATAATGCTTCTTGTAAGGGTTTAACCTGTATATTATCTGCAGCATTTTTCAGTAATGCTGCGCTAGCATGGGATAGCACCGGAGGGAGTTGGCTTAATTGAATGTTAGGCGCGTGAAACTGAGGTTGTATATTCCATTCAATATGCGTTAAATCACGCAAATCAGGATGTTTAAGTAATTTTTGGGTTATATCGGGTAATGTATAACGTAAACGTGTGGCCCAAGCCGCACTATCACACTCGACGATTAAATAACCGTCACGGAAATTAGCCACACGCGTATGTTCGGCGAGATCGCCAGAAATCTCAGCTTGCCAGATGTGATTCAGTTTTGTTAATTGTTGCACTTTGTTTTGAATAAACGCTAACACGCTTTCTGGATCTTGTTGCAAGATATTGGCTGGAGTTTTTTCCGGAGCGGATTTTTTTGTCATGTTAATCTATTTTCATGGGTAAAATGACCAGTTGTACGCCTAGCAAGTGTAAACGTCGTTGTAGCATAACCGCTGTTTCATTATGTAGTAAGCGAGTGATCCAATTATCCTTACTAAAAATGAGTTTACTGGCGAAAAAGATCGAATGCGGGAATTCTTTAATAACTTTTTTGGATAAGTTAGTTAATTTTTCAGTCGGATCCGTGCCATAGGCGGTGAAACCTTTTGCAGCTAAGCCTTGTTCTTGGCAATAAGTAACAAAATAATCCAACATTTCATTGGTATTTTTTTGCAGGGTGGTCAATTCTTTTTTCGCACTAAAGCTTTCTACATCGACGATGCCCACGTTAACAAATACAAAATTTTTAAAATGATTTGGAAACATACGCAGTATCCACAATAGATTATGCAAGCCAATTCCACGATGTTTTCCGACCATAATGACCGCAGTGGCTTCCTTGGGTTGTAAGGGCGTGACTGCATTGGGTGTTTTTAAGGGTGTGCTGGTCATTAGTAAGTCGATATCATGTAATTTATTAAACACCATGGTGTAATGTTTTTTAATTAATAAACAAATAAAAATAACAAAACTGGTAATAACGACCGTTACCCAGCCACCAAAGGTAAATTTAGATATCAATGTGACAATCAAAATGCTAAAAGTTACCAAGAATGCAAAAGCAGAAAAAATTAATCGACTCAACCAATGGGGAGAAGCATTGCTGCGCTGTTTAATCCAATACACACACAAACCTAGGATAGACAAAGAAAAAGTTAAGAACACATTCATACTATACAGAATGACTAGCCAAGAAACCCTACCGCCACTCATCCAAAGAATAAGTAGGGCGGCGATACCAAAAACTATCACGCCATTTTGTGTGACTAAACGACTGGATAAATGACGAAAACGATTCGGTAACCAACTATCGATCGACATGTTGGCTAATACACTGGGGCCCGCTAAAAAACCGGTATTTGCGCCGACTAATAACAGACCTGCTTCCAGCAATAAGGTTATTGTTAACATGGCTTTTGCGAGAGCGGAGTCACCCAGAATTTTATGGAATACCACCGCATTTAAGGTTTGGCCATACACCGGATGTGCATGCCAGAGTAAATACAGTAAAATAATGCCACCGGCGGTGAAGCTTAAGGAGAGCGCCATATAAAACATAGTCCACTTCCCAGTTCGCACGCGCGGCTCCATGAGACGATTTACATTGTTAGAGACGGCTTCGATCCCGGTATACGTTCCGCTACCTAATGAGTAAGCACGTAGTAATAAAGCAATAATAAATAACCAACCGGTTTGCTTGGACATTTCTAAGGTATTACTTAAAGTATCCGAAAACACTGTCGGTAACGTACTTTTATGTACAATGACACCATAAATAATTAAAAAAAAGTGCGTAGCGACAAAGCCTAGAAAAATCGGCATTAACACCTTAATCGATTCTTTCATGCCACGTAAATTAAGTGTAATTAACAGGATAATAACGCCAGCGGCAGTCAACAATTTATAATGCAGAAAGTAGTGAGGTAATAGACTGAATAAAGCATCAATACCACTCGCCACCGAGATAGCAATGGTTAAGACATAATCCACGATCAGGGCTGCACCAGAAACCAAGCCTGCATGGGGGCCCAACAATTGCGTGGCCACTTTGTAACCACCACCACCACTAGGAAACAGGGTAATGACTTGATTGTAAGCTAAGGCAATGACAAAAACCGTCAGTATCGTGGCGATGGAAATATACAAACCTAAAGAACTATAATGCGGACCTAAAGCAATAAAAGCTTCCTCAGGACCGTAACAAGAAGACGAAAGACCGTCTGCACCCAGACCGACCCAAGCCAAAAAGGCCACCAATGCAATATTGCGTTGCGCGTTAGGATTTAAGGGGTTACGGGGTTTACCGAGCAAAAAACGACCAAGCCGTTGAAAAAAAGTCATGCTCATGCAGAGTCTGAATAAAAAGCTACTATAGCCGCTTAAGCCTAGTTTTTGAAGCCATGTTTTTTTTATCGGCTATTTTTTTCAAATATTTATTTCAATGAATTTATTTTTTTTATAAAATTTTTAAAATATTACAAGAATATTTTCAGCGTCAATCGAAGGTTGTGTATACTGAGAATTCACCCGCAATTTTGTTCAGCTGATTGTGGATTAATAATACAATAATTTTTTAAAAAAAAGGAATATTTTAATGGATACCAATAAATTGACTGAATTATTCTCTCGAGCATTGGATAGAGATTGCATGATAGTAGGGGATGGTTCTGATTCGTCTCCTTACAAGATTAAATTTCATAGTAACTTAGAGTTTAATGAATTTGAAAAGTTTAAAGCTGACTGCGAAAAGTTTTTATCTCAATATCGTATAGCAACAGGAGCATTAATTTCTGTTCCAGAAAAATCATTTACAGTACAGATATTACCGGATGAAGGATTAAGTGAAAAATTGGAGGCTTTAAATCAATTTATTCAATTACAGGAAGCAGCTAGAAGTGGCAGTTCTAGGGTTTTTAAAGAGCTTTTGCATGAAGGAATAAAGGTTGATACTAGCAATATCAGTGGTAAAACCCTTTTATTTCCCGCTGCAATTTTAGCGGTGTATACCGATAGCTTTTGTAATATAGAACAGCTTTTAGAACATAAAATAAACATTAATCACCAAGATAATGACGGCGCAACTGCGTTACACATTGTTATTGGGCTATATAGCGAAGTAACTCATGGTTATGTAAAAACATTGCCAGTTATAGCAATGCTTCTGAATAAAGGAGCAGATGTGACTATCAAAACTCACGACGGTGAAACAGCTTTGCAAGTTGCCGATCGCGTCAAAGATGCTGTGGCGGGTGAAATGCTTATTGACGCGTTATTGAAGAAGGTTCCAACAACTGAAAAACCATCTTTTAAAATGCAAGAACTTTCCGATTATTGGGAGCAACAGGTGAAAAAAATAACTGATAAATCCATTATATCAGACACCATAGAAGGGGCAGTGGGAGGAACAGAAAGAGCTTTAGGAGTAAGAAGAATCGAAAATATTATCCGATTCTTTTCTCAAGCGACTATTCAAGATCCCAGCAATACAGAAGCAGCTGAACAACAGGTAGCTGACGTTAAACCAACGGCCGCCAATTTAGGTAAATAAAATTTATTTTCCTATACTTGGTGATAGAGAAAGTATGCTTACAACAATTGGATATTTGGCAAGACCCCGGGAGAATGCAGCAACCCTCGTTAATTAATATACGTGAGGATTGCGAATTGCGGGGCAACGCAGATAAAAATTCAAATGCCAAGAGTATAGGTTTAAAATGCTGATAGGACTTTTTTAGTAGTTTGGTTAAGATAGACTAAAAAAGTCCTTTTCTTTATTGGGGGTTAGCTGGATGACACAATCATCAGAAAATCGGTATGAGATCCCATGTTTAGCGTCACATTGTTTAGATCCGCTCCATCAGTTAGAACAGCATTTACTGGCTGCACAAACCACCACTGAAAATTGGTTACGTGAACAATGGCGTAAAACACCTGCGCCTTTTTATTCCTCGGTTGATTTACGCAATGCCGGGTTTAAACTAGCGCCGGTTGACACGAATTTATTTCCAGCGGGATTTAATAATCTGAGTGAAGACTTTATTCCGCTGGCAGTACAAGCGGCACAAGAAACCTTAGAACGTTTAGCGCCAGGATGTATGCGTATTTTATTAATTCCTGAAAATCATACGCGGAATAATTTTTATTTTGAAAATCTGTTTACCTTACAAGATATTTTAAGTAAAGCCGGTTTTGAAGTCAGAATCGGATCCTTATTAGAAGACATCAAAGCGACCAAAGAGATTACGTTAGAGTCAGGTGGCTCCTTAAAACTAGAACCCATACATCGGCAAGCCGATCAGATCCGAGTGAATGATTTTTTACCTTGTTTTATCCTATTAAATAACGATTTAGCCACAGGTATTCCTGAAATATTACAAGGAATACAGCAAGCTATTCTACCTAATGTAAATTTAGGGTGGCATAGTCGTTTAAAATCGAATCATTTTCGTCATTATGAACAGGTGACACAAGAATTTTCCCAATTATTGGATCTCGATCCTTGGTTGATTACACCTTATTTTTCACATTGTAAGGGTGTGGATTTTATGCAGCGTGAAGGCGAAGCCTGCATGCTCGAAAAAAGCCAGGAAATCTTGCAAGCAACTGAAAAAAAATATCGGCAATATCATATTAAAGAAAAACCTTATGTAGTTATTAAAGCGGATGCAGGCACTTACGGAATGGGTGTGTTATCTATCCATGAACCCGAAGAAATCCAACAACTGAATCGTAAAAAACGTAGTGATATGATGGTTTCTAAAGGTAGTCGACCCATCGATAAGGTGATCATTCAAGAAGGCGTTTATACTTTCGAAACCTGGAATGATGCGGTGGCTGAACCGGTAGTGTATATGTTAGGACAATACGTAGTCGGCGGATTTTATCGTGTGCATACCGGCCGCGGTGTCAGTGACAATCTGAATACACCGGGTATGCAATTTGAGCCTTTACCCTTTGTACAAGCGTGTAACGTTCCAGACGCTAGAGGACAACAAAAAGGAAAATGCGCGAATCGGTTTTATGTATATGGAGTGATAGCACGACTGGCGCTATTAGCAGCGGCACGTGAACAAGCCGAAGTTTTAAAGAAAGCGGAGTAAAACATGCGTAAGCCACTGGGCGTGATTATGGATCCCATCGAGGGGATTAATCCTAAAAAAGATACCACACTGGCCCTATTGTTAGCTGCACAGCAACGTGATTGGCCGATTTTTTATATGCAAGCCAAGGATCTTTTTTTAATCCATGATAAACCTTGTGCACGCATGCGCAGTTTGCAAGTCCAAGATGATCCGAAACATTGGTTTGAGTGTGGCAAAGAAAGTATACAGGCGTTAGATAGCTTATCTGTGATTTTGATGCGTAAGGATCCACCGATCGATATGCAATATATTTATGCGACGCAATTGCTGGATAAGGCCGAGCAACAAGGCGTATTAATCGCCAACCGTCCACAAAGTTTGCGCGATTTTAATGAGAAATTATTTACATTAAATTTTCCTGATTGTTGTCCTCCCAGTTTAGTGACATCCAACATCCAAACCGCGCAAGAATTTTTGTTGCAACACCACGATATCATCGCCAAACCGCTGGATGGTATGGGTGGTCAATCAGTGTTTAGAGTGCGCGACAATGATCCAAATTGTAACGTCATTTTAGAAACTTTAACCCATAATAATCAATCTTACATGATGGTACAGCGCTACATTTCTGAAGTGCGTTTCGGAGATAAACGGATCATAATGATCAATGGCGAAGCTATTCCTTATGCGTTGGCGCGTATTGCAGCGCCCGGTGAAACGCGTGCTAATTTGGCCGTAGGGGGAATAGGTAAGGCGGTCAAATTAAGTGAGCGCGATGTTTGGATTTGCCAACAAGTGGGGCCTGTTTTAAGAAAAAAAGGTTTATTATTTGTGGGTTTAGATGTTATTGGTGATTATTTGACCGAAATAAATATTACTAGTCCTACCGGCGTGCGTGAAATCGATGCACAATGTAAACTTAATATTGGTAGGCAATTTATTGATGCCATTTTTCCCGCATAACACTTAATGACCAGCATCATGTTTTCAACGTAAATTTGTAAATCTAATTTCCTGCAATAAAATTTATTGCAGGATTTACAGTTTTATAAATTAAGAATTTCCATTAACTTATAAACTCAAACTTACAATTTTCAATATTTTTATTACAATAATAAATTTTGTGTTTATCTTTTTTCCAATTTCCATCTAACTGGATAGTGACTTTATTTATTTTTGGATCTAAGAATATTTCAAGACCGTCTTTTGTTGTATAAACACAACTATTCAGCTTTCCAGATATTGTTCCCTTTTTAATAGGTGTGTTCGTTTTAACCTCAACGTCTACAAAATGAGTAATTTTTCCGGGTAGGTCAATGCCTGTATATTTATCAGTGTCTGACCAAATAGTTCCTTGGGAATTAGCTGAGAAAGAGCAAACATTATAGTTTTTTTCTTTAGTACAAGTTATTTGTATTTCATTCAATGTCGGGCAAGTTGTCGCTTGCACGGATAAAGTACAAAATAAACTAAGCATGCTGAGTTTCGTCGTTATGGTTTTTAATTTATTTATTTTCATAGAGTAACCTTTTTGTAAAATACTGCTTTTGAAGCATATCTGGAATTCAAACAATTTAAAAGTAGATTTTTTTGTAACGTTAATTGAGTGCTTACTATAAAATTATCAATTAAGGACAGTCATCTTAACCCTTCTAGGTTTTTAAAAATAAAAAACTATACTAAAATTTTAATAATTTGTAGAAATGGAGGAAAAAAAGCTTGATGAATTACATGCTCAATTTTGACACAGGAAGGTCATAATAAACATTTTATAGTTAATTTAATTTCTGGAGCAACCATGTACAAACAAGCCTATTCGTCGTTGGTATCCCTCGCACTTCTAGGAATGTTTCTAAGCTTAATTATTCTAGCTTTCTCGTATCATAGTATTCCTGCCAATCCTACTTTTTTTATTGTCCTATTAAGTTTATTAGGCATTATCGCGCTGTGTCTGATGTATCGTTATATTTGCATCCCCTTTTTGCTTGCAACATTTAGTGTGTTATCGGTATTACGGATTTTAGGTTTACATAAATGTTTTGTGCCGATGATACCGATAATTATTAGTTTATTGTGTTTGGCGATTTTATTTCTTTATATTGCTTATCATGATGTTAAAAAAAGACCGATTATTTTACGGGGTACGCCCCAAGAGATGTTTGAAATGTCTGCTTATGAATGGCATCTGAGTTTTATCCGGCTTTATGTGGGCTTTGATCTGATTGCCCATTGCACCGAAAAACTATTTGCCGGACGTGTTCCCTTTCAAACGGATGTCACCGCTTTCATGCATCTGAATGTGATGGATCCAACGCTTTTTGTGCGATTTTCAGGTTTATGCGAATTAGCGGGTGTCATTTCTTTAGGCTTAGGGTTGTTGACGCGCGTGGGTGCGATAGGTACTTCGTTATATTTAATTGTTGCCACCATAATCGGCCATCACTTTTTAAAGGGTTTTATTTGGGCATTACCTGGCGGTGGTTGGGAATATCCGGTGATGTGGAGCGTATTTATTTTGAGTTATGTCGTATTAGGAGCGGATGAATTTTCTATCGATGGTGTGTTAGATAAAAATTTTAATTTACCTATTTGGTTGAAGCGATTAATGGGTGTCATGGAATCGGATGGAAAGATATGACCTTAGATGCACGCTGTGCACAGTTTCTGTGGTAAAGCTGTGTAAAAATATGTGTAAAAGCTTTTGAACACGTTTATGGGATTGGACGCGTAGCATCTGTTCAAAAATTAAACGATGCGCTTAGGCTTTGTATTTTAATTGTGAATAGCTTTTTTATATCGAGATTGAGCATAGAAAGTGGTCGGTATTGAAATGATCAATTTATCCTTGACGAATATTTTTAAATTATTTTAATATAAATAGATTAAATTAAAACAAGAGGTAAACTCATATGCTCAAAGCACAAGCACAAGAAAATATCTCAACCTTTAAACCACTTCATTTGCTGCAACCCGATCCTCAAAAAACTCAAGGGAAACAGATATTTATTTTCTGCACAAACTCTACCCAAAGTTTTTGGATAAAAGAAAATCATGCTGATTGGGAAGAAGTTTCGATCGATCCTGATGATTATTCTTGTGATAGAGATGGTGGTTCAGCAACTTTTAGATTTAGCGGAAAAGAATTTAATCAATTATATATTTCTTCTCCCCTAGGAAAAGAAACTTCTCATATATCTGGAGATGGTCAACGCATAAACTTAGAAAAGCTACTCTTGTCAAACCAAAAATTGGAAAAAATAGGTATTACTAATCAAGTTAAATTAGATCTATCAAATATTCCTGAAACCATAGCCGATGCAGAAAAAATTCAAAAAGAAAAGCTGGCAAAAAGAAATGCATCGACTAGCGAAAATCTTTCAAGACTTTTGAAAAAAGATCTAAACCTTTTTTTTAATGCACTTTCAGATTCCGGAAAGTTTTCAGAAGCTGGAACTTCATCTGGTAGTGAAAAATTAACCAAAGGACTTAGCAATTAAAAATGTAAATATGAATAGATGACATGTTTTTACACTAATCAAAGTCCAAAGGGTTTTTAATTGACATAAAATACCGCGAAATTTAAGATGCGCATTTATTAAAGGAATAATAAATGAAAAAAGTAAAGCATGTCACATTTCAAATCCAGACAAATGGCGAGCAGTCAACTGGAAAACTTTCCAATCTAGAACAGTTAGATGATTCGGAAATTGTTACGGCGAACCAAAATACCGAAAAAATTTTACAATTAAAAACACGAATTGCTCAAATTGTAATTAAGGTTGACCATCTGAAAGCTTCCTTGCTGATTTTTATAGCAGCAAAAGATACAATGAAAAAATTAGATGGCGATAAGAATGACCCCTTTACTAAAGAGGATATTAATGCCGAGATTAAATTAATTAATCGACAAATACATCACTATGGATACGTAAAATTAAAAAATGAAGTTAAAATAGAGATGCTATCCACCCAGGAAATATATCTAGAACCTGAAGCGTTCGAAAGACGCTTGTTAGAGTTAAGATTGCAAGAAAGGGAAACTGGTCAAGTCATTCAAAATCTAGAATCGGCTATTAATGCATTAAAAAGAATGCTTAATGAACTTTCTAAGAACTTTAGTAAATCTTGGGAAGATTTCCTAATAAAGGGTTATGTTAATCGGCAGATTCAATTGCTTAAAAAAGAGGAGTCAGAAAATAAAGCGAAATTGGAGAATATAGAAGGAAAAATAAAAACATTAAAAGAACCTAAGTCTATTCAGGATACTTTTTTGGCAGCCAGCCAAGCCAAACTGCTATTTTTTAATGGTAAGGCAGGAAAAGATAATTGCACAACACAAGCTGAGTTAAAACACTGTACACTTTGAAGTATAAGTCAGCTTCACATTAGAATTTATGCATCAATGGCAACTTGGACTTTGCCATCGATTAATCGCGCAGGAAAGGTTTTAATGCCTGTGAAAGCGGGTGCACGGGTTGCAGCACCGGTTTTAATGCAAAAACCAGCGCCATGCCAAGGACAAATAATTTCTTCTCCTTCTATCTCGCCGCCTTCCAGGGATTGATCTTCGTGCGTGCACAAATTCTTAATGGCATAAAATTCGCCATTAAGATTGAAAACTAATAAAGATAGTCCATTCCAATCAAATACTTGATAGCTACCCACCGGAAAACTTGCTGCATCGATGACATCAACCCAATTTGCCACTTTTCTCTCTCCAGAATTTACAACATGCCTAATTGCAATTTGGCCGCTTCGGACATATTTTCGCTGGTCCAAGGTGGATCCCAGACTAATTCTACTTGCGTCTCGCAAACACCGGCTACATTATTGATCACATTTTCCACCGTGCCGGGAAAGGTTTGTGCTACCGGACAACCCGGTGACGTTAAGGTCATTTCAATCTTTACCATACCTTGTGGATCGATAAAAATTTGATAAATGAGGCCTAAATCATAAATATTAACCGGAATTTCTGGATCATAAATGCCTTTGAGTGCTTCAATAATATGCTGGGTAAGTTGTTTAATCGATTCTTCTGAGAGTGGATAGGTGAGCATGATCATAATGAATTAAGTTATTTTGCTTAGTGAGTAGGATAGATAGATTAACAGGAGTGAGCAAGCCTATTTGATAATTTTATCGATAGCTTCTATCCTTAACTCTTATTTTAGAGTTCTGATTGAATAGACTTTTTAAAATTCATTATTCACTTAGAGAGATACCCTTGAAAAGGATAGCCTGGTATTTATTCGTTAATATCACTTTAGGATTTAGTGTATTTTATTTAAACGCAAATGCTGCACCCCTTTCAGCCTACACCTTTTCTTCGTTACCGGCTCGATTTTCAGCAGACGGTTATACGAGCACTAACTATCTCGTAGGCCAAGCTGATTTAATGCTGCCTTTAAAAGGGGATGCTGAGCATAATTTTTATATCGACCCTGCATTGGCTTATGGAAGTGATACACAAGGCTATGCCGATTTGGGAGTAGGATATCGATGGGTTAAAAATAACGCGGCGATATTGGGCGGTTATCTATTTGGGGGATATAGTCGAATTGATAATAATGCGCGTTTGTGGGTGCTTAATCCAGGTATAGAAGCCTTAGGCTCACGTTGGGATGCCCATCTCAATGGATATCTTGCCATGGGTGATCGTAATAAAGCTGTTTCAAGCTTTTTATCCTTTGATGAGTTTACTGGACATTCTGAATTATTTTACTTATTCGACGTAACACAACATGCAGGGAATGGTGCGGATGTGAAATTTGGGTATCAACTTTTCCCCAATACTCCTTTAAAAGCTTATGTAGGCAGTTATTTTTTTAGTCCGGCAGAAACTAATAATGTTTTAGGGGGCGCTGTTGGCTTGGAATATTGGCTGGATCAAAATATTAAAGTTTTCGCTAATTATACTTACGATAATTTACGACGCAGTGTCGGTGCACTGGGTATAGGGTTCGAATTGGGTGGCACACATGTGCATCGTAGTGACCCAAGTATTGAAGAACGAATTACCGATCCAGTAGAACGCAATTTAGCTGAACTAGGCCGTGGTTCGACCATACCTAGTCAGAAGAAAACCCAATTCTTAGGTCTGATCGTGCCTGCTAATAGGGATGATGATGCTTTTTTTAGTCCAACAGGGACACCTAATAATGGTGGCATGGGTTTGACATTGGCTGATTGTACTTTTGAGAATCCTTGTGGTCCTACTGATCTCACTAATCAAGGTACACAAACCTTAGCAACGTTGCTTCCGAATACGAGAATGTTTTTTGGCGGGGGAACTTATTCGGCTTTAGACGTCCCCGGAGGAACAAATCCAGTTACGATCAGAACCGGTCAAAGCATCGCTGCTACGCCAGGAACGTCACCTTCAACTTTTAATGGAGGATTTATTTTGGAAGGTAATAATAGCTTAAATGACATTATTCTTTTACCAACGGTAAGCACAGCAACTGGACCCGGAGTCAGCGCTACCGGAGGTAATGTTTTAATAAATAATAGTCAAATTGGTAGCATGGCGAATCCTTTTGCGACGGGCTTAGCTTTTTCAGGTAATACGCAAGCCAAGCTTACCAGCAGTATGGTGTTTGCCTCTAATTCAGGCGCAAGCCTTGCAGATTCTGCTAGTTTGACGGTGGATCCTTCCACAATCAACGTAAATGGCGGGGACAACATAGTGGGTATTAATTCATCGAGTAGTGGTTCTCTCAACGTTATCCAAGGAAGCTCGGTCAATGTAACAGGAGGAAATAATCTAATTGGAATCTCTACGAGTGGAAGCGGAAACTTTGTGCTCAGTGACGCCAGTTCGATCAATGTAACTGGAGCGATGAATATTTTTGGTTTAGCCAGTGTAGGAAGCGGTACAGTAACCGTAAGTGGCGCAAGCTCAGTAAATCTGACTGGGAGTGGCAATGTCGCCGTTGGTTTTTATTATGAAGGTTCCGGTCCTGTCATATTTAGCGAAGGCAGCGAAATTAATGTGAATGCTCCGGGTCAAAATGCAATTGTAGGATTTACGGATACACCGGCAGCAAGTGGAGATATTACTTTCGATGCGAGCTTTATTAATGTAACAGGTGCAGACGACACCATTGGACTGGGTAGTTCAGGAACCGGAAATCTTAATATTATTAATAATAGCGCCTTTAATATCACAGCGGGTGATGATTCTTTTGGAATAGATGTCAGAGGCGACCGGATTATTACTCTCTTGAATAGCACATTGACCTTCACTGGAGGTGATGATTCTTTTGGATTTGACTCAACTGGAAATGGAAATGTTACCATAAACAATAGCACGCAAAACTTTACTGGCGGGAGTGGTTTCACTGGGTTAAATACCGGGGGAGCGGGTTCGATCTTAGTGAGTGGAAGTACGCTTAATGTGACAGCAGGTGACACTTCAGATGGTTACATCATTGAAGGGAGTGGCCCGGTTAACTTTACGGATAGTTCGATAACTATGAATGCAGCAGGTGCGATCAGTGCCGTTGGACTTTTGAGTAGTCCAGGTAGCAGCAGTAATATCATTTTGAGTCGAAGCCAAATTAATGTTAATCAAGGGGGAGATAATTCGACAGGAATTTCTACTGAAGGAAGTGGTACGCTTAATTTAGCGACTGCAAATTTAGTTAATGTGAATGGAACTGGCACTCTGCGTGGAATACAGGCTATCAATAACAGTTCAATAACCGGTAGTAATGTGAACGTGATTGTATTAACTGATAATGCAGACCAAGCTATCGGATTAGCTACAAGCAACACTGCCACAATTACTTTAAATGGAGTAGATATGGACGTTATAGGTAGTCCCGCCTCTGTTATAAGGCAGGCATCAGGAGGGCTTATCACCTTAACGGGTACCAATGTTTGCGTTTTAAATGGTAATTCTGTTGCTTGTTAGCAATAAGGCGAGAATATTTTATTTTTCGGTAGAAACTAATTCATTTTTCTGTTTTAACGCCGCGAGTAAAGTATGCCAAGCCAATGTGGCACATTTGACGCGCGCGGGATAAGCTTTAACACCTGCAAAGATGGCTAATTTTTCGAGATCGTGCAATTGATCGGGTGTGGATTCATTAGTCAATAATTGATGAAAAATTTCAAACAAAGTTTCTGCTTCGCTGAGCGTTTTTCCAGACAATAATTCCGACATCAAAGAGGCGGATGCCATTGAAATGGCGCAACCTGAGCCTTGAAAACTAATCGATGTAATTTTATCACCTTCTATTTTAAGATAGACCGTTAAACGATCGCCGCAGAATTGATTGTAACCATCGGCTTGCCGATTTGCCAAAGGCATTGCATGATGATGCCGCGGGTTACGCCCGTGATCTAGGATCATTTCTTGGTATAGTTCACGTAAATCTGACATCATCTTAGACCTCTTTCATAACCTGCGTTACAGGCTCGATTTCATCGTTAAACGCTACTCTACGGTCCCCATTTACTTAGGTAAACTCCGGTCCTCGGTTATCGTTTGCCTCGAACGCAAGCCTATCACTTGCTTAGGCATGAGGTCTTTTATTTTTATTTAAACAATTGTTTTAAAGTCTGTAAACCGCTGATTAAGGCGTCAATATCTTCTTTATTATTATACAACGCTAGCGAGGCGCGTACCGTAGAATCGACATTAAAACGTTGCATGAGCGGCATAGTACAATGTTGACCGGCGCGCACAGCAACGCCGACTTCGGTATTCAAAACGTCACTGATATCATGTCCATGGATGCGCATCCCACGTGAGTCGCTAATCGTAAAATTCAAAATGGCTGTTTTTTGTTTAGCGGTGCCTATCAAATGCAATCCCGCTATGGTTTTTATACCCGCTGTCGCATAATCGAGTAACTGTTGTTCATGCTGGTGCACGGCCTCAAAATCTAATTGATTAAGATAGTCTATGGCAGCTCCTAGGCCAATAGCACCGGCAATATGCGGCGTGCCAGCTTCAAATTTATACGGCGGTTCGCGGTAATAACTTTTTTCTAATTGCACTTCGGTAATCATACTACCGCCGCCTTGATAGGGTGGCATGGCGGATAATAAATCTTGTTTACCATATAAAACACCAATACCCGTCGGCGCAAATAATTTATGCCCAGAAAAGGTATAAAAGTCGCAGTCTAACGCTTGCACATCTACTTTTTGATGCGCCACCGCCTGTGCACCATCGATCAATACTTTGGTTTCGGGGCTGTTAGCATGGGCCCACTCGATGATTTGTTTAATAGGATTAATGGTTCCTAAGGTATTGGAAATATGGCATATCGCGACCAGTTTGGTTTTTGGATTAAGTAAACGTTGGTATTCTTCTAGGATCAGCTCACCGGCATCATTAATCGGAATAACTTTAAGTTTGGCGCCGGTTTGCGCGCATAATATTTGCCAAGGTACAATGTTGGCATGATGTTCCATATGCGAAATAATTATTTCATCGTCCGCTTGGATCTGGCTTAGACCATAGGTTTGCGCGACTAAATTAATAGCTTCAGTCGTGCCCCGTACAAAAATAATTTCGGCAAAAGATTTTGCATGAATAAATTGTTGAACTTTTTCACGGCTTTTTTCAAATTCTTCAGTAGCTAATTCACTTAAAGTATGAATACCGCGATGCACATTACTATTTTCATGACGATAAAAATAATCTAAACGTTTGATAACCGAGTTAGGTTTTTGTGTGCTCGCGGCATTATCCAGATACACTAAAGGCTTACCCTTTATTTTTTGTTGTAAAATAGGGAAATCCGCTCTTATTTTTTTTACGTCAAACGTTTTCATACGTGTTTTTAATTAAACGAGGTAAAATAACATTTCTAAACAATGGCATTTGTTCGATGATGTCTTGGATAAAGGCTTTAACGAGTAAATCCGTCGCTTCCGCTGCCGTTAATCCACGCGCACGTAAATAAAATAGTGCATCTTTATCGAGCTGACCGATACTCGCACCGTGCGTACACTGAATATCATCGGTAAATATTTCTAGCTGTGGTTTACTATTCACTTCGGCATGCGCTGACAATAATAAATTTTTATTCAGTTGCTGCGCTTTGGATAAGATAGCTCGTTCGCGTACTATTAGTTTACCATTAAAGCTAGCACGGGCCTGTTCATCAATAATACCCTTGTAAAATTCTTCGCTGCTGGTCTGCGGACTAACATGCTCGATCTGCGTACAGTGGTCGACTTGCTGCCGGTCTGAAGCATAATAAAGACCTTTTAATTGACAATGTGCCTGCGGCGCCAATAATTTAACCGAGACATCGCTACGAATTAACAGGCCGCTTAAAGCTAATGAATAGGCAGAAAATTGGCTGTTTTTTTGTTGTGTCACACAAAGATGGCCCACATGTTGCGCTGGTTTACTTTCGGTGATGCTTTTGTAATGTTGAATATGACTATTGGCGCCTAAACGACATTCTGTTACCGTATTCAGAAAATAATGCGCGTTATTTTCCGGCGTCATATCGATATATTTTTCGACGATAATGGCTTGGCTATTTTCTTCAGCAATAATGATATTGCGTAATGCAATAAAACGCTGCGGCGTTGTATCGGTGTTGATAAACAGAATTTCTATCGGTGAATTTAAATGCGTGTTAGCCGCCAAATAAATATACGCACCATCTTGAAAAAAGGCGGTGTTTAAATGCGTGAAACTATTTTTTTCTACTACTGCGTTAGGTTTCCAGCTTGCACTTAATTGTTCGGGTTCTTGATCCAGCATCGTAGCTAAATTGCTTATTTTACTATTACCCGCTAGCACTGCTATCGAGGATAAATGTGCAGCAAAAAAACCATTGACGAACACTAAGCGATAATCACTGCAAGGTAAATCTAATGTTGTTGTATCGAGGTGACATGGCTTAGGTGTAATAGAATAGGGAGTTTGACGTAAGGTATTTAAAGACGTGTATTTCCAATCAGCGTGTTTTTTACTAGGAAAGCCGAGTGTGGAGAATTGCGCTAATGCATCCCGTCGTAATCGACTTAAATATTTTTGATCATAACCAATTAATTCATTTTCAACGCGTTGGTATTCGCTTGTGTAATGGGCTATCGCGTTAGCATCATGATTTTTATTATTATTTAACATGTTCTACACCAACGATTCTTCTTGTAAAATAGCGGTATAACCTTCTTTTTCTAAGGTTTGTGCTAAAGAAAAGTCACCCGAACGAATAATTTTTCCACCCGCCAGTATATGTACATGATCCGGTTTAATGTAATCGAGCAAACGTTGATAATGTGTAATTAATACCATAGCGCGTTGTGGAGAACGTAGATTATTCACGCCTTGCGCAATTATTTTTAAGGCATCAATATCTAAACCAGAATCGGTTTCATCTAAAATAGCTAATTTGGGTTCTAATAGTGCCATTTGCAATATTTCATTGCGTTTTTTCTCACCGCCCGAAAAGCCGGTGTTGACCGATCGATACAGAAAATCTTGATCCATTTCGACAAATTTTAGTTTTTCTTTAATCAGTTTTAAAAAATCCATGGCATCAAGTTCAGTTTCACCGCGCGCTTTACGGATAGCATTTAACGAAGCTTTCAATAAGTAAACATTACTGACGCCGGGAATTTCGACGGGATATTGAAACGCTAAAAATAATCCGGCACGTGCGCGCAGCTCAGGTGACAGCTGAGTTAAATCTTCACCTAAATAGTTAATTTCGCCCGCGAGTGTGTAGTTGCCACGTCCGGCTAAAACATTGGCTAAAGTACTTTTACCCGAACCATTAGGGCCCATGATCGCGTGTATTTCACCGGGTTTTATGTGTAGGTTAATTCCCTGTAATATTTTTTTGTTATCGATTTCTGCGTGTAGATTTTTAATAGTTAACATATTTTTCTTCGTCTTATCATTAAATGAATAGATTAAACACACTTAAAATTTTTCGTCGCGAGCGCAAAATTAATCGTCATTGCGAGCGTTAAATATTAATTGTCATTGCGAGCGCGTAGCGCGCGGCAATCCATTGAAAGTCTTATTTTTTTCTGGATAGACACGGCCGCCACTTCGTTTCGGCCTCGCTATGACGGATTTTCTATATTTTTTACTGTGCATAAAATGAGTAATTAATTATCCGATACTACCTTCCAAACTTAAACCCAATAATTTCTGTGCTTCGACAGCAAATTCCATGGGTAATTCTTTAAATACTGCTTTGCAAAAACCATTCACGATCAATGAAAGTGCTTCTTCACTATCTAGGCCGCGTTGTAAACAATAAAACAGTTGATCTTCACTAATTTTCGAAGCCGAGGCTTCATGTTCTATCTGTGCACTTGGATTTTTAACTTCGATACTAGGGAAGGTATGTGCTTTGCAGTTACCGCCAATTAAAAGTGAATCGCATTGCGTATAATTACGCGCATTATCGGCTGTTTCTGCTATTTTAACTAAACCACGATAACTGTTTTGACCATGGCCGGCACTAATTCCTTTCGATAAAATGGTACTTTTAGTATTTTTACCAATATGTATCATCTTGGTTCCGGTATCGGCTTGTTGTCTATGGTTGGTCAGTGCAACCGAGTAAAACTCGCCGACAGAAGCATCACCTTGCAGAATAACACTTGGATATTTCCAAGTAATGGCTGAGCCGGTTTCGACTTGTGTCCAAGAAATTTTTGACTGCACGCCGCGACAATGGCCACGTTTAGTGACAAAATTATAAATCCCACCTTTGCCATCTTTATCGCCAGGATACCAATTTTGCACCGTTGAATATTTAATCTGTGCATGATCTAGCGCGATCAACTCAACCACAGCAGCATGCAATTGGTTTTCATCACGCTGTGGCGCGGTACATCCTTCTAAATAACTGACATAGCTGCCTGCATCGGCGACGATCAAGGTGCGTTCAAACTGGCCAGTATTGGCGGCATTAATTCGAAAATAGGTGGATAACTCCATCGGACAGCGTGTGCCCGGTGGAATGTAGCAAAAGGATCCATCGGTAAACACTGCTGCATTTAAGCAGGCATAAAAATTGTCGGTATAGGGTACAACGGTGCCTAAGTATTTTTTAATCAGTTCGGGATATTCTTGCACAGCTTCGGAAAAGGAACAGAATAAGATTCCCATCGTATGCAATTTTTCTTTAAACGTAGTAGCGACAGAAATACTGTCAAAGACCGCATCTACCGCAACATTGGATAAGCGTTCTTGTTCTCTAAGCGAAATACCCAATTTATCATAAGTACGTAATAACTCCGGATCGACTTCATCTAAACTATTTAGCTGTTTTTTTATTTTGGGTGCCGAATAATAGCTAATCGCTTGGTAGTCGATAGCGGGATAATGCATATAATCAGCCCAGTGCGGTTCGGTTAACGTTAACCAATGGCGGTAGGCTTTTAAACGCCAAGCTAACAAAAATTCAGGTTCATTTTTTTTCGCTGAAATATGACGAATAACGTCCTCATTCAGGCCGCAGGGTAAAGTATCCGACGCGATATCACTGACAAAGCCATGTTGATAATCTTGTTGTAATAATTTGTTTAAAGCAACTTGGGTCATGGGGTGTTCTCTGGTTGCAAAAGAGGGTAGCTTGTTATTGTTTCTAATTGGCTCGGCTTAAGTGGCTGGATGAGGTCCGCCAAACTAATCTGCATGAACGTCGATTGAATAAAGGCGCTAATCCTACGCCAGTTATCGCGGATCGTACACTGTTTTTCTAAGCCACAAGCTCGTAGGTTATGGCTACATTCGGTAAGAGCAATTTGGCCTTCCAATGTTTGAATCACGGTTCCCAGTGAAATATCCGTCGCCGGATAGGCGAGCTGGTAGCCCCCTTTAATACCCCGATTAGCCTGCAAAAGGCCTTCATGACTTAAGCGTTTCAGTAATTTGCTAGCGGTAGGCAAAGAGATGCCAGTATGCTCGGCAATGCTTTTAGCATTAATGGCAATTCCAGGATGCTGTGATAAATATGCCATGATGACCACGGCATAGTCGGTTAGTTTGCTGAGCCTTAACATATAAAATTAATTTTTTATTGTATCCATCTGAAATGGGACTATTTTAGTCCTATTCTCTGCCGAAAACAAGCTAAGGAGTAATCTGGAGTCATTTGCTAGTTTGTTAAACTATTATATGTCTAACGAGTAAATAGAAAATGATGGATTGAATGATAAGCTAGAGGAAATAAAATACTTAGTCAGGAGTACAAGCTACCTATGTAATAGTGGAGCAGTTTCCTCAGTATTTTGCATTGAATTATTCGATAGAATTTTTTTTGAGGATAGATTATAAGATTTAAAAAATCCATAGGTGCTAGCAGCGCCAGCAGCTACACAGCCTATAATAGCAGCGGTAGCAATTCCACCGGTTAAAACGGTCGCAGCCATAGATAGTGTTAGAACTGAAACTCCAAGTGTCAATATAGTCAAAGCCAAACTGATATTTAAAAATAAATAACTATATTTGGCTACTAACTCCGGGTATTTTTTTGCTTCAATATGAAGTTTTGCATTTGACATGATTCGCCCCGGGAGCGTTATTGGGCATGGAATTAAACTTGGCCACATAATTCCTAAAGCAAGGTGATTGAGACTAAGATTAAATGAATCAGGATTCGGAATTTTTGCGAATTTGTTTAAAAACCATTGAGCCGCCACAGCGCAATTATCACCTAAAATACTTGCTGTTTCCTGAGTTTCATCCCAATAAGTTTTCCATTCTTGAGTTATTTTTTCAGGATCTGCTTCAATATCGAAACTGAATACGGAACTGGCTTGTTGAATATAATTTTTACTAGAGTCTAATGCCGATGCGGAATCCCATTCATTCCTGGGTTTTCCCAACGATTAATACGATAAAATTGCTGGTCCTTTTCTAATACAATTTCTATATGAGAGCAGAGACTGTGAAAATTTAAAAGATGCACCTTAATTTTAGCCATAAGCAATTAAACCCATATATTTATATATTTCTTTAAAGTTTACTGCTTGAACATTAACTAAATATTAAGGTAATGAGCTTAAAATAGCTTATAGCTGGCGATGTTGCTGGCAGTAGTAGCATATTTTTGTTGTTAATAATTGTTTAATACAACTCAATTAAAATAAAAAAAATAATAATAAAGAGAAATTCGAAAATGCCAAAATTCACAACTCAGGCTGTCGAAGGTTTCGAGTTGGTTGATGTAGTTCCAGAGGACGACATTGAGCAAGCTGAGGAAGCGACAGAGTTCACACTAATGACGGCCTCTTCAACATCTTCTCCAACTGAAGACTTCCGCTTAAATCCAACGCAATTGAATAACCTCAATTTATCTTATTTGGCAAGATTTGCTGCTAAAAAACACTACCATATTAACGATGGATTTGTAGATACTGGAGACTTGAAAATTCGGACTCATTTTAAACACCTGGCTAAAGACCATGAATTAGATTTTATCGTGTTTCAAGCGGTTTGTGATGTTGCAAGACCAAATGAGCTAAAAATAAATGACTTGGCCTATATCAATGATGTGATCAGAAGTTTTAAAGAAAAATATCCAGAATTAGAGGGTAAACTACTTATCCCTTTAAATCAAAGCCGAGTAGGTAAACGACACAGTGTTTTGGTTGAAGTGCGAATGCTAGAAAAGCAAATAAAAGAGGTAATCTTACATAATTCGCAGTCAAAATGGGGGAATTTAATCTATCCAAATTGTTTGAATGACTTAAATGCTGTTTGTATTAATAGCAAGCATTATCAAATGCAAAAAGATGATATTTCTTGTGGCTTTTTTGTTCATTTTTATATTGAATCTATTTTAGAAAATAAAGAATCTAGTCAATTAAAAAATATCTATGTAACTTTGCAAACCTTGGTTTCTAATCCAACTTTATTAGAAGACACGCTCAATAAAAATTTTGTAGAAAAATATCCTGATGCACGAAAAATTACGGCTTCGGGCGAGGCATTATCTTGGGAAAAAGCAGCTCTTGAAACAGAGTTAGATGAAGAGGAGTATCAAAAAACAAAGGCTAGAGACATAGAGTTTCCAGAGGGGTTTGAAGATAGTGCCGTAGAAAAAAGGGATCAAAAAATGATCTATAGCCGATAATTTGCATTATCCTGATTAAGGGCTACACTTGATTATGAAAGTTCCGTTGGATTGCGCTTGAAGTTTGATCCTAAAAGGTTGGAGATAGTCTTGAAGCATGGTGTGCATGCCTACTTTAAGTAGGAAGCCTAAAGTGTTTCACAAATCGCCATCGTAGCATTGTCGCTTTCAAGTAGATTAAGACACTGGCGGAACTTTTTTCTATTCTGCTTTTAAAAACCCTCGTCTTTTATTTTATTTCTGCGTTGGATCACTTTTTTCGTTGCTCATGCATTTTCCAGTACACTCCGCTATTTAACGGATTTTGAGTGCTTATTTTCATCGTTGATGATTAATATTGCGCCGATTCCTATGGCAAAAGCGGCTATAATAATCGGCAAGAATGATAAAAAAATTTTCATGGTTTATTTTTCCTCAGTCCTAAATATAAAGCTATTATACCTATGGTTGTTAATGATGCGGAAGTTAAGGACAGGGTCCAAAAACCTATGCCTACGTAACGGTTAACAAACACACCTACAACACCTGCGGTAATAAAATTAATGCCTATTTTTCTAAAATCTTCCTTTAGCGCCTTTAAATCAATTGATCTTTCGAGCCTTAACAACACAACATCCTGTATTTTTGTTTTTATTATATTATACCTTATATTTGCTAATATTATATTTTAATAATTCGTAGGAAGCAGAGTAAAAAGTTTATAAATAACCCTGCTTTTCCAAAAAGCATCCAACAAAAACATTCCACAAGCTTTCTAACTATGCGATTAATAACCGAGTGAACGGCCGCCATCAACCGCAATGATTTGACCGGTGATAAAATCAGCGTGGTTAATCAAGAAAACGGCGGTATTAGCAACGTCTTGTGGTGTTCCGGCACGTTTCAAGGCGTTGCGGGCGACGATTTTTTCACGTAAAGCTTGATTAAATTCAGTTTCATCGTCTGGCCACAATACGATACCCGGCGCGATCGCATTGACACGAATGTCAGGTCCTAACTCTTTGGCTAGACTCTTAGTGAGCATCACTAATCCGGCTTTAGCGATACAATAGACAGAGTAATTCTTTAACGGACGTTGCGCTTGAATATCGACAAGATTAATAATGCTGCCTTTTTGCTGCTTGAGATAGCGCGCTGCGCTCTGAGCTAAAAAAAACGGTGCTTTTAAATTGCTGGCCATCACATCTTCCCATACGCTAGACGTGACTTTTGCAAAAGGCTCGGGATAAAAGCTGGAGGCATTATTGATTAGGACGTCAAGCTGTCCCCATTTGCTGATGATAGGTTCGATCAGACCCTCTAACTTGGCGCTATCGCGTAAATCGGCACCCAGCGCAATAGCTGAGTCTGGTCGTTGTTGGTTAAAGCGAGCAGATAAGTCAGCAGCCTGCTGGACAGATTCTCGATAATGTATCGCCAAACGCATGCCTAGCTGATGACAATGTTGGGCAATAGCGGCGCCGACGCGTTTTCCGGCCCCGGTTATTAGCACTACTTTATCATTTGCTTTAGAATCATCTGACATGATTTTTGCCTTAAATAGTTAGAGTAATAATGATAAAAATACCGCAAGGTTTACCTGTTCCGGCTGCTATGCTGCAAGCTCAAAGTGAGCAATTGTGTCAATTGATTCGCAAAGAAATACGGCATCAGGTATCGGCTTCCATCAGTTTTGCACGATTTATGCAGTTGGCATTATACGAGCCAAAGTGGGGATATTATACCGCTGCTTTAGATAAATTTGGTAAAGCCGGTGATTTTACTACCGCGCCTGAGATTTCTCCTTTATTTGCGCGTTGCATCGGCCGTCAGTGTCAGCAAGTCTTTTCAAGCTTAGGCGGTCAGTCCGATATTTTAGAAATCGGAGCGGGCACTGGTCAATTGGCCATGGATTTATTGTTTTTCTTGGAAAAAGAGCAGAGTTTGCCTAGGAACTATAAAATTTTCGAAATCAGTCCCACACTCAGACAACGTCAACAAGAACGATTACAGCAACATATTCCGCATTTATTCCCTTTAATACAATGGTTAGACGAATGGCCAGACCTTCCCATTAAAGGAGTGATTCTCGCCAATGAAGTGGTGGATGCTTTGCCCGTGCATCAGTTCTTTTGGTCTAAAAATAGCATACTGGAGGTACGTGTCGGTATTGAAAAGGATGATTTTAAGTATCATCTGGCTCCTATTGATAGCTTACGCGCAAGTCGATTAAGCCAGTTACAGGCGGCTTATTTTCCCGAAGTAAAGGACTATCAGTCAGAAGTGTGTATGGGATTATCTGATTGGGTGGGTAAGCTGAGTGATGCCTTAGAACAGGGGTTGGTGCTAATTATTGATTATGGTTTCCCCGCGCGCGAGTATTATCATCCCGATAGAGCAAATGGCACGTTGCTGTGTTACTACCAGCATCGTGGTCATGCTGATCCCTTAAGTTTAGTAGGCTTACAAGATATTACGGCTTCGGTCGATTTTAGCGGTCTAGCAGGAGCTGCGCTGCAAGCGGGCTTAAATGTGGCTGGCTACACCTCACAAGCCGCCTTCTTGCTTAACAATGATTTGTTACCTTTAATAGAAAAATGTTATGATGAGGTGTCCTCGATGGATGTCAATCGACATGTGCATGTATTAACGTCACCGAGTGAAATGGGAGAGCTTATTAAAGTGATGGGCTTGACCCGAAACTGTGAGTTTTTCCCGCTAAATGGATTTAAATTATACGATAAACGGATGCGTTTGTAGATTGGGTTTATTGAGTTAAAAATTGGTAACGTACAATAAGGATCAAGTTGGCTATGATTTTTTCTGACCGTAAAAATGTTGATAATGATTTTAATGAAGTAGTAAAAACTACTTTAGAAAACTTACGCTACTTAAGTGGTCGGATTAATAGCGTTTCCAAGAAAATAGAAAACCCCAATTTGCTCATTGCAACTAATTGTATTAACTCAATGCGCGATGAAATCCAAACAGTGACTGTTTGCGGGTCTACTCAGACTTTGCACTATAGTTAATTTTCTTAGGGCTTAAATTTATGCTTCAGACTGAGCAAGAAATTCAAGCCGCTTTAGAAATAAAGAAAATATTGGATGAAGGGATCGCAGCGGGTCCATGGCAGGGCAATTTATTTTTAAAAGGGATACAGAAAAAACTAGAAGAGATACGGAATGACTTTGTCACTAAAGTCGGTTTAGATCACCATGAGCAAATGGCAAATGATTTGCTGGCAGCGAGTAGTTGTGAAAATACCGAAGTGTATATTGCCCTTTATCAATCGCAAGGCAGCAACATGAATAAATGGCAAGAAGTTGTCGTTTCATTAGTTAAATATGCTATGGGACGACCAATTTATTGCAATGAAACGGATGTCCGTGCAGCGATTCGTTTAAACGATAGAAATTTAAATCATGCATACGTTGCAGTAAACGTGCACAGCGATGCGATTTTGTCCGATGAGAAGGGCGGCCGTACTGATCGCGAAGGACGTAAGTTAATTAGCTTATCAGAAGCGGCAATACAGCTGAAGAATATCGTGCGCTTGGTACATGCCACGGGACAATATAAGTTGGTTAGAAATTTTTTAGTTAAACAAAATTGAATTAAATAGAAAAACGTACTCCAACAACTCGAGTGTGAAGAGTATACAAAAAAATAAATAACTTATGGCCGCACCAGCACAACAACAGCAATCCGGAGATAACTCACTTGCTCCATTATGGATCATTTTATGCATCTTTTTGTTAGGATGGTTGCTTTGGGCCTTTTTTCACACACAAATTGTTGCCTTTGCCTTACAGATTAAATTCTGGGAATCGCGTTTAATTTCGTTGGTATTGCCTTCTATGGCACTGCTTCCGGCGAGTATCCAGGACTTAATTCCCGCGCAAGTCGCCTTTCCACAATTATTAGATATTAGTCGTGAAGTCGGTAGTTATATACGTTACCCGATTATTGTGGTTCTTGTAGTATTAGCGTTAATTATTTATTTCGGTCATATTAATTTACAGTTTAAAAAGTTTTACAATATGGACACGCTTGCAGAAGCAGAACGGAAAAATTGGCCACAGATTTCGCCGGTCATTAAGCTTGATTTAGTTAAGGAAGATATTGATAAAGGGCCTTGGGCGATGGCATCATCACCGATGCAATTTGCCAAAAAATATCAACTGTTAACGGAAGAAAAAATCATTCCTTCCATGACTATGACAGCAAAAATGCATAATCAAAGGACGGTAAGTATCAAGAGAGAGGCCGCACATCACGTTTTCGTTATGCAATGTGGAGAATATTGGCAAGGTAGCCACTATTTAAAACCGGAGACTAAAGCTTTATTTGCCATATTTGCTGCAAGAGCTAATCGCGATCGCGATGGTGCATTGAAATTATTATTACAAATCGCCGAATCGACCAGCAGTGGACGACTTGATTTTTCGGGGGTTGACGCCTTATTAGAAAAACATAAAAACAATAAATTGGTCCAACGAGTGATGCATAGTCACGCGTATGTTTTAACGGTAATGGCTTCGATGTTAGTTTTAGCAAGGAGGGAAGGGGTTTTAGCAACGGCGGATTTCTTATGGCTTAAGCCGACCGATAGATTATTATGGTTTATGTTAAATTCAGTTGGCCGTCAAACCTCTTTTGCAGAAGTAAGCGGTCCATTTGCGCACTGGAATGTCGAGCGAGCAATGGGCCGAAGACTCATGGTTCCTATGGTAGACGAAGCGGTGAATGGTTTGGAAGCTGCGATTAAAGACATACTTTATATTCCTGATTCGGAAGAAGGGTGAGAGGTATATTATCGTCATTGCGAGCGCGTAGCGCGCGGCAATCTAGAAAATACGTAACTGAATGGATGGCCACGCTCAACTTCGTGAGCTCGCCAGGACGGAATATTAATAAAGCTGAGAGTTGATTACGGTATGGTAGCTATAGCACGTGGTTTAGAACAAAAACACGAACAAGATCCGCGTAAATTATTACGAGATACGCGTACGCTATCCCAGCGTTTTGTCGATTTTTTCAAAAACCCTTCGGCAGTGACGATTTTATTAGTAGGTTTTGCCTCGGGCGCATTTTTTATTCCGGCTATTGCCGATATTATTTTTCTACTCGGTATCTTTTCATTTCTTTATGCTTATACACGGAAAACCAACTTACCGTTTCGGATGCCGCAACGTTCGCATCGATTAGATCACAACGATTTGAAAGCTGGGACCAATAAGCCGCAAAAAGCCCGCGGCATCTGCTTGTTTGGTAATGAAATATCAAGTGGCGAAGAATTATGGTTTAGCAACGATGATATGCGCACACATTGTTTAATCTTTGGCTCTACCGGTAGTGGTAAAACCGAAGCATTAATATCGCTGGCTTTCAATGCATTGGTACAGGGCAGTGGTTTTATTTATGTGGATGGAAAAGGCGATAACAGTTTATTTGCAAAAGTTTTTTCTATGGCCCGTTCCATGGGGCGTGAAGATGACATTTTGGTCGTCAATTTCATGACCGGTGCGCGGGATATTGTCGGACCACAAGAAAAACGCTTGTCGAATACCATGAATCCCTTTGCTAATGGTTCTTCGAGCATGCTATCGCAGCTCGTGGTCAGTTTGATGGATAGCAGTAGTAATACACCAGACGGTGATATGTGGAAAGGTAGGGCGATAGTCTTCGTTGAAGCGTTAATGAAATTATTGGTTTATATCCGCGATCAAGGTGGAATTTTATTAGACGTTAACGTCGTACGTAATTATTTTGAGTTAACACGCGTAGAAAATATTGTTATCGATAAAATATTTCCACGTGATGGTCAAGAGCCTTTGAGCTTAATGGACGTGCCGGAAGTTGTACTAGAACCGATTACCAATTATCTTATTAACCTACCGGGCTATGATAAATCCAAAAAAGGCAAACAAGTCTCGCAAGTATTAGAACAGCATGGATTTATTACCATGCAATTAACCCGTGTGTTTGGTTCCTTAGCCGATACCTATGGCCATATTTTACGAACTAATTTGGCAGAAGTTGATTTAAAAGACGTCGTTTTAAATCGTCGTATACTGTTGGTGTTATTACCTGCTTTTGAGAAATCACCGGACGAATTATCTAATCTAGGTAAAGTAATCATTGCTTCTTTAAAGGCCATGTTAGCCGCTGGTTTAGGTGAGGAAGTGGAGGGAGATTACCGCGATATTATTGAACGTAAGCCCACCAATTCTTTAACGCCTTATTTATGCGTATTAGATGAATATGGTTATTACGCTGTGCCTGGGTTTGCAGTGGTTCCCGCACAAGCACGGTCTTTAGGTTTCTCTATCGTTTTTGCAGGGCAAGATTTACCTGCCTTTCAAAAAGCTTCAAAAGAAGAAGCAGCATCGATAGGTGCAAACTGTAATATTAAACTTTGTATGAAATTGGAAGATCCACTGGAAACCTGGGATTTCTTTTCCAAAAGCGCGGGCGAAGCTTGGGTGACCAAGGTCGATGCTTTTCAAACACGTGCTGAAAGTGTGATGAATAATTATGCTGATACACGCAGTGCATCTTCAGAGAAACGCGCGCGTATCGATTTGCTCGACTTAAAAGAACAGCGTGAAGGTGAAGCACACATTTTATTTAAATCGAAGATTATTCGTGCACGCTTATTTTATGCGAATCCACGACCGGTGGCACGCATGCGGCTTAATCAATTTTTGAAAGTGGGCTTACCGACTAATCGTTATTTGTTAGATTTGCAAACACGTTTGCAAAATTTTCGGCAAGTGACGGATAAAGAACAATTTTCTCTGCAAAAACTCGACGAATCACCCATTATTACCACGTTGTCGCAAACCTTGTCCGAACATTCTGATCTCAGTCCTATTGCTGCTGCCATGCCTGCCTTATTAGCATTAAATGAGCCTACAGAGACCACTAGAGAAGAAAGTGTCATCGAGGAAGAAGTATCATTACCAGTAAATGAATTGAATGTATTTACTCCATTAACCGCGACACCCGAATTAGCTAGTCTGATGGTGGTGGATAATCCAGAGCAATTTAATGCGGCATTTTTGAAACGTGCTGCGACGCAAAAACAAGTTGCCATAATAGAAAAAGTATCGGGTAAATTTGAAAAACATGCTAATAGTATCGCCACTGAGATTGTTCAGGATATGGCGCTAGCAACCCATTACCCACCCACGCTGCATAACATCTTCCCAGGCGCGGAAGTGGCTAAGGACGTAAATAAATTGCTGGCAGCTATTAAGAAAGAGCGTGAAACGAGCGAACAAAAATCGGATGCAGCGAGTTAATTATGAAAAATCGAATTTTTGTAGTATTTATTTTTTTGTTACTTACCGCCTGTGCGAGTACACCCAAAAAACCACTGAGCCCAGCCGCTCAGCACGCAAATTTGTTAAGCGCGATTAGCAAAGCAGGTGTGCGTAGATTGGAAGTGGGCGATGAATTGCGATTAATTCTTCCTAATGCATGTTTCTTTGTAAACGGCACTTCTCGGTTAAAAGTCAGTGCTTATCCTACATTAGGTTTGCTCGTGACCCTGCTGAATCAGCGAAAAAATATGGGTATTGATGTGTTGACGTTTACTCCCACACCCGATTTAGAACAAGAAACCTCGGACTTAGCAAAACAACAGGCCTTAGCTATTCAAGATTATCTATTAGATCATGGCTTAAATACACGAATTATTGTCGCGAGAGCCTGGGATAGAAATGATCAAAGCGATGAGCGAGGCGTGAGATTTGACGGAGATCAACCGCAAATTCTATCGACTGAGATAAGAACCCGGCATTTACTCCCGGAAGATAGTGAGTGAGGGAAGGGCCTAATAAAATTTAGGAAATGAATGAGTAAATAATCATAAAAACCCTTTTTTTTGGGGAAATTAAATAGTGTATTTAAGACTAGCTTTTTTGACGACTATTGGGTTATAGTTCGTTGAAATAAGGCCGAATTTGACAAAAAGAGGGTCACCGTGGGGAACCGGATTGAGTTGCTTAAATCGCGTAAAGGGTTTTATCGGGATAATTACAACCGCGTCTGTAATGCGCTCTTGCTAACGTTATTTATTATTTTGATGCTGAGTGCATTGGTTATTTATCTGACTATTTTTACGCCTACGCCTGATTTTTATGCAAGCTCTCAAGACGGAAAATTAATCCGTTTAGTTTCATCTGATTTCCCTAGCATTGCGCGTACTTAATTAATAAAAATAATTTTAAATTGAGATGACCATGAAAGAAGATGCCTTACAAGTCGTTAAATTACGTAACGAATTTTATCGGGATAATTATAGAAAAGTTGTCGCCGCTTTGATGTTTAGTTTTTTCGTTATGCTAATTTTGGCCGGCGCCCTATTTTATATCGTCGCACACCCACCTGCACCCCGTTATTTTGCCAGCAGTAGTGATGGTCGTATTGTTCCCTTGGTGCCTTTTTCACAACCGAATTTAAGTAATGCCGCGGTATTAGAATGGTCTAATACCGCGGCTACAGCCGCTTATAGTTATAATTTTGTTAATTATCGACAAGCACTACAACAAGCCGCTGATTATTTTACGCCTGAAGGAAAACAAATGTTTTTTTCGGCGATTAAGAGTTCGAATAATTTACAGGCGGTGATCAGCAAAAAGTTAATTGTTTCGGCTGTAGCGACAGGTGTTCCGGTCATATTAGAGCAAGGTCTATTAGCGGATCGTTACACCTGGAAGGTGCAAATTCCGATGCTGATTACTTTCCAAAGTGCTAGTCAGTTTTCTCAGCAAGCAGTGACAGTGACGATGTTGATAGTTCGGGTCTCGACCTTAACATCGCCACGTGGTATCGGTATTGCACAATTTATTGTATCGGGAGGCGGGGGTATAACCGGTTAACAGGTATGTATTTTTTAACTGTCCAAAAAACAAAGTTACGCGCTATTTTTAATTTTTTAGTGTTCATCCTATTGGTCAATATTTCGGGGCTGTCGATAGCTGCAGAAAGTTCAAGCAAACCGGACACCACTGCATCTGGCAATTCCGCCGAGACTACTGCCGATAGTAAAGATTCGGTTTCTATTCAATCATTGAATAAAGCCGCTTTTGGATCGATGGCACAAACCATGCTGCCGATGTCACCGGAGCAAATAAAACGTTTAAGAGAACTGTTCAATCAGACGCAAGCAGCCGCTGCTACTACGCCGGGTACGCCACCACGTCCCACTATTTCATCGCAATATGTGAAATTAGAACCTGGCGCTACACCAACGGTTATCCGTTTAGCCGAAGGTTACGTGACGACACTGGCATTTCTTGATTCCACCGGTCAACCCTGGCCGGTGGATAATTATGATATCGGTAATCCACAAGCGTTTAATATTCAATGGGATAAAAAAAGTAATTTATTGATGATACAAGCAACCTCCTTATATAACGTTGGAAATCTTGCTATACAGCTACGTGGTTTAGAAACACCGGTGATGGTGACACTAATTTCCGGTCAAAAAGCGGTAGATTATCGAATTGATTTACGAATTCCTGGTAATGGACCCAATGCAAAAGCACTCTTAGGTAGAAATTTACCGCAAAGTGCCGATCCGGCCTTATTAAATATTTTAGAAGGTGTCCCGCCAGCAGGAAATACTGCATTAAAAATTTCGGGCGGCCTCGCCCAAGCTTGGCTAGTAGGCGATCATATTTATTTGCGCACACGTTTAACCTTAATTTCACCCGCTTGGATTGCAACCATGTCGAGTCCAGATGGTATGAAGGCATATGAAATGCCTAAAACACCCCTAATCTTGGGTTTTGAAGATGGACAGTCTATCCAATTAAAAGTTGAAGGGTTTTAAATAATTTTATGAAACTTCAATTACAAAATATTACGCGTTTATTTAAAAATATTCGTACGCGCAGCATTATCATACTAACCGGCTGCATACTGTTATTTGGTTTTTTATATGGTTACATTCATCTTTCTAAAAAATCACCCGTCGAAGAATCGTCCATACAATTAAAAGGATCTCCAGCTAATATCCAATCTGTTCCTGGTGGTGTAGAACAATCACCGTCTGCCGACTACCAACGTTTGCAAGCACAACAAAACCTGGAGCAAGCGGCTATAGCCGAAAAAACCGGTGCGAGTGCTATTCCGACCTTATTGGACTCTAACCAGTTTAATCAAATAGGACAGAGTGTTAATGGTAGTTCGCCTTGTCCATCGATGAATAATGGCTGTTCACCTTGTGATGCCTGTGCAAAATACATGGCGTGTGCTGGCGTACAGTTGGCACTAACGCCAGTATCCTCGCTACAGCCTAGCCAATTGAAGTCGGGAACTTTAATCTATGATACGCAAGGAAAAGTGATTGGGCATCTGGGTGTCGATGGCAAAGTACGGGATGCTAATGGGCAAATTATAGGCCAAGTGGGCCCGGATGGTTTAGTCCGATCAGAAGATGGAACGGTTATTGGGAGTGCTGCTGTCCCTGCGATGGGGGATGCCGTTTATGATGTGGCAGGCCGATTAATAGGTACGGTAGGTCGAGACGGAAAAGTGAGGGATGCAAAAGGTCGCGTAATTGGCGTCGTAGGTCCGGATGGTATCGTACGTAATCTAAAAGGCGCAGTGATTGGTAAAGTAGTCGTTCCCAAAGCTAGCATTGTTATTCCGGCTTATGATAAAAAAGGTCATCTCATTGGTACAGTGGATGCCGATGGTAAGCTAAGAGATGCCAATGGACATATTATTGGTGAAGTTGATGCGGATGGTTCGGTTCGAAATGCGGAGGGTGATATTATCGGTAAAACCGGTGTCAATATGACCGGCGCCCCAGTTTATGATCCCGAAGGCCATTTGCTAGGCACTATCGGCGCTGATGGTAAGTTAAGAGACGCTGCAGGAAATATTATCGGAGAAGTCGATGCCAACGGTGTGGTGCATAATCCAGCCGGCAAAATTATCGGCCATGCTTATTTAAAGGGAACCCACGAAAAAAGACATGCCATTCCAGGCACGCCGGTTTACGACCATCAGGGTAAATTATTAGGAACACTGGATAGCGACGCTGAAGTACGCAATGCACAAGGTAAGGTCATTGGTAAATTAGATACTGACGGTTTGGTACGCGGATTACATGGGGAAATAATTGGAAAACTCGGCGCAACCGCACCTGGCACACCGGTATATGACAAGCTAGGCCATTTAGTGGGTACCGTGGGTAGTGATGGGATCGTTAGAGATGTACAAGGTAAAGCTCTAGGAAAATTAGGAGCGGATGGCATCGTTCGCGATTCGCAAGGGAATCCTATAGGGAGTATTACACCACCACACAGAAATACTACTGCATTACCAAGCAACGATAATAATGCAACAACGACTAATGCAGCGGTTAGCTTACTCTCAGAAACTACAAATAAACCCAATCCAGAATTACAAGCCATTTTAGATAGACAAGCACAACAAATCTCAGCTCAGAAAGCCGATCAATTGCAGCAACAAATGCAAGGTTCGATGAGTACACAAGCTAGCCAACTTTTTGCAGCGTGGACTTCGCCGAATCAGCAATATGTCGCAGGAACTCCGGATTTAAATCGTCTCGGGGCTGGTTTAGGTGGCGCATTGACTGGATCTCCAGCAGGCGCCAGAGCCCCTGCTGTAAAAGCGGGAACGATTATGTACGCAGTGCTATTAACGGCGGTCAATAGTGATGAGCCAGGCCCCGTACTTGCTGAGATTGTACAAGGTAAATTTAAAGGCGCCCGTATAATGGGTACCCTAAGTAATCAAGGTCAAAAGGTTTTACTTTCCTTCAATACCTTAACCTTACCCAAATTATCCGAAAGTGTGGCAATTAATACCGTTGCTATTGATGAGAATACCGCCCGTACCGCTTTATCCAGCGATACCAATAATCATTATTGGTTACGTTATGGGACTCTATTTGCTTCTGCTTTCATCCAAGGTTATGGACAATCTTTTATAAATTCGGCGCCAAATTATAATATTTCGCTATTCCCATCGCCAACGCCCGATCAGCCACAAAAAAACAATCTATCGCCACGCGATAGAGTTTTTGTCGGTTTAGGTCAAGTCGGTTTGCAATATTCATCCGTATTGAGAAATATATTCAATACACCGCCGACAGTAAAAGTTTTTTCAGGAACACCCATGGGCATATTATTTCTTTCCGATTTAGCGGCATTACCGACGAGTTAAGTTTTATGCTTAATTATATTTACAGACCTGTGTACAGTACAAAAATTAAAAATAACTCGTCATGGCGAGGCCGAAACGTGAGTGAGGCCGTGGCCTGCCACGCACCTACGGTGGTCGCAATGACGATTAATATTTTACCCGCTCGCAATGAGGGTAAAGCTTTATTACTATTCACAGCAAAATGAGGCGATAATGGATAAGAAAAATTATAATTCTGATGAAGAATACAAACTTCAGGATTCAACAACAGAATCAGAGTCACACTTTTCTGGCGCAACGAATAGCCCCGATCCGGCATCGGCTATTTTGGAAAAGACCCAACGCCATCATATTTTTTTAATTGTATTTATTATTTTTGCTAGTTTGGGCATTTATAAACTAGTAGGAACCATAGTACACAGAATGCATGCTACGTCTAAACTTATCGTCGACCATCCGCCAAAACCTGCTGTACCGGTAATCACAGCGGCGGTGCAAGCTAACATGGCGCTGGATAATCGTTTCAATCATGTAGAGCAAGAACAACGTGAATTACAATCGCATTTGCAAGCGTTTGATTCGGATCTAAGCGATATTAAATCCACTTTAGCGGATCTTAATTCGCGATTAGTCGATATGAATGAGCAAACTCAATTGTTACGGTCGCAACAAGAAGCTTTTTTGCAAAAGCAGCAAAAAACAGAAACTAAACTAACCGAAAGAAAAAAATCCGCGCCTAAACCTATTTATTATGTGCGTGCCATTATTCCGGGTCGTGTGTGGTTAACTTTGCAAGATGGTTCGACGCTCACTTTAGGAATGGGCGATAAATTGGTAGGTTATGGTGTTATAACAGCGATAGATCCCAATCAGGGGACTATCACATTGAGTTCAGGCGCCATTATTGGTTACAACCCAGATGATAGATAATTAATATGCGTTTATTTGAAGGTAACATCAATTTAATGAAAAAGCAGTGGAGAAACGCTCTCTTTCTGCTGTGTTGTTTGTTGCTCAGTGGATGCAGTAAGGGGATTGATTACCCCAATATTGAACACATGCTGCTAACCGTGACGGATCAATTTCCTAATATTTACCGTTTGATTACCGCCTTAGCCTATTTGATGGGCATCGCTTTTATTTTTCGAGGAGTCTATCAGTTAAAGGTGTATGGCGATCTGCGGACCATGATGTCGGTACAAACTAACTTTAAAGCCACTATGATGGTTTTTTTTGCGGGTACAGCACTGCTTTATGCGCCGACCGCCTTTAAAAGCATGATGTTATCGACTTTTGCGACGACTTCGGTGGAAGATCCAATGAGTTATGCGCCGGCTACGAGTCTGTCGACATTATTAGCTTCGCGGGCAGTTTTGCTCTTTGTTCAATTAATAGGTACTATCTCGTTTATTAAAGGCTGGGTGAGCTTAACCCATGTATCGAATCCCAATGGTAGAAGTACCATGGGTAAAGCCGTTACGCATATAGTCGCGGGTCTTTTAGCGATTAATATCGAAGGTACAAAACAAATGCTAGAAGCTAGTTTTGGTATGTGAGTAGAGTGGTTCAATATTATAATTAGTATGCTTGGAGAGAATAAAATGAAGAATAAATTGCGGAAAACTAAGCTGATACAACGCAGCGTGTCTAGCTTGGGCCAATTATCCCTATGGATGAGTGTCTATTTTTATACGAGTTTAGCACTCGCTGCTGATTCAAATGACGATAATTTAGGTAAGGTGGCCAGCACGATTACTAGCTCATTTGGTCAATTAGCTAAGTTGATTACTGCCGGGGCGTATATGGCGGGAATTGGTTTTTGTATGGCTTCGATGCTGAAGTTTAAAGCGCACAAAGATAATCCTACGCAGATCCCGATAGGAACGCCCATCGCGTTACTGTTTATTGGTGCCGCACTGATATTCTTACCGAATATATTCAAAATTGCCGGTTACACGATTTTTGGTGGAACCAGTGGAGCAGGTGGTACGGGCGGTGTTACAGGTCTTCCAGGAGGGGATTTGTAAAGCAACCTTGGAAAACTATATGAGTTATAGGGTGTTTAGCTATAAACACCCTTAACTTATTTTTTATCCTAGGAGTTTGTTGCTGAAGATCATGCTAAAGTTTTCATCCGTTATTGCGAGCATATAGAATAGGATTCGTCATTGCGAGCACCGCAGGTGCACGGCAATCTAGACATTCGTTCACCATGACGGTGATTTTTGCGATATTCTCCTGAATAGAAGAATGATTTAAGGATTAAAAAATGCATGAAGAATAAAAAAATGGTTTTGGTTAAAAAATTAAGTGTCCAGCGCTTAATGTCCTTACTAACGGTGATGTTTTTTACCAGCTTGAGTTATACCGCGGTGAGTAGAGCCGATGTAATGACCTTAGGGGATATGGCTTTAACGATTACCAAATCGTTTGAGGGTTTAGCCAAACTGATTACCGCCGGTGCTTATATGGCGGGGATTGGTTTTGTAATGGCCTCGATGCTGAAATTTAAAGCGCATAAAGATAATCCAACGCAAATTCCGATAGGAACGCCTATCGCTTTATTATTTGTAGGATCAGCGTTAATTTTTTTACCGCATATATTTATTATTGCCGGTTACACGATTTTTGGCGGGACCAGTGGCGCAGCTGGAATTTCGGGTACGACTGGATTGCCGGGTCTTTAAACGATGTATCCAATTAAATTAAATGTAAATCCTCATGGCTGGCGCCTGTTTATGCAACGTAAGTTGGATCGGCGCTTTGAGGAATTTAGTCAAAAAATTTGGCAGCGAGATGAATTTACGTGTCAATTTTGTGGCTTACAATCAAAAAAACATCAAGAGGTAGTTAATTTAGATCAAAATTATCATAACAATAAATTATCTAATTTAGTTACCGCTTGTAGTTTATGTACACAATGCTTTTTTTTAGAATCAGTTGAAACCTATGGCGGAGGTAATTTAATTTATTTGCCGGAAATAACGCAAAATCATTTGAATGGTTTTTGTCATTTGGTGTTTACGGCGATAAATAATGAAACCAAATATAAAGAGACCGCGCAAAATGCTTATCGAAATTTAAAGTTACGCGCTCAGGTTTTAGAAGATGAGTGGGGTGCACAACTGCAGGAGCCTGCAATTTTCGGTCAACTCATCATAGAATCTGAAAATAAAGGTTTGCTGGACAAGAAAATTTTTAGCGCTATACGTTTATTGCCTTCGCGCGCAGGGTTTAGGTATCAGAGTACAGAGTGGTCACGTTCAATAACAACACTTTTACAATAAAAAAAATTGCATGGCTAAATTTCTAGATTCATTTTTAGATGGAATAGATTCCTTCCTAGCCTGGTTGAGTACCTCACTTAAGCAGACGGTGGAATCCTATTGCGATTTAGAAACCGCCGATAGTCCTAGCGTACTCGTCGCCCATGACGGTTCGCTCATTTCAGTGATTCAGATTGTGGGTGTGACACAACTGATAGGAACCACTGAATTTCAGCGCATGCACGAAGGATTAACCCAGACCTTGCAAACCGCACTTTCGCGTTCAGGTCATGCTTTGCAAGTGTTATTTCAATACGATAGGCAAATGGTTTCCGAGCTACTAAAAGAAATTTTAGAGCCTGGCAAGCAAACCAGTCAACGCTTAAATTTAGACTTAAGTGATTTATTTGCCGAGCGAACTAATTTTCTGGCGAAACACTGTGCCTCAGAAAGTGTTTATTTTGTTTGTTGGACGCGTCCGACAAGCTTAACCACAGAACAATATCAGCGCTCAAGCAAAGATAAACTAAAATTTATTCGCGAAAAGAAAATTCTTCCTTCCATATTGACACAAAATGTTATTGCGGCTATTCCTGATTTACGCGACACGCACGATGCATTTATCCGTTCGATTCGCCATGATTTAGCGGATTTAAATATTGCTGCCAACTTATTGGAAGTACATGATGCGTTGCATGCGATACGTTCGGTAGCTGATCCTGCTTTTACTGATAAAGATTGGCGCCCGGCATTACCTGGCGATAAAATTTCACTGAAAGAATATGATCGCTCGCGCAATACTATCTCCGATGTGCTGTGGCCTTCATTGGCGCGCCAAGTATTACCGCGTGATGCCGAGAATTTGGATTTAAGGACCGTTCGCTTTGGCGATAGAATTTATTCTTGTGTGTTTATTGATTTGTTACCGAAAGAAATAAAAACCTTTAATTCCTTACTACAACGTACTTTGTCGGCAAGAATTCCCTGGCGTATCTCATTCTTTATCGAAAGTGATGGGTTACGTACTATAAAATTACGATCGGTATTGGCTTCTATATTAAGTTTCTCATCGGCACAAAATCGCTTACTGAGTGATGCAAATAATTTATTACAATATGTGGCTATTAATACCGATGATGCGGTGGTGAGATTACGCGTAGCCGCATGCACGTGGGCACCCGAGGGACAAATAGGTTTATTACGTACGCGTGCTGCAGAGTTGGCGAAAGCTATCGAAGGCTGGGGTTCTTGCGATGTTTCTGAAGTTTCTGGCGATCCATTTGGCGGTCTTGCTTCAACATTATTAGGTATATCCGCAGAAAGTGTTGCAACACCGACAATACTGCCGTTTTCGCAGGTCGTGTATATGTTACCGATTACCCGACCGGCATCACCCTGGAAAACCGGTGCTCAATTATTCCGTACTCCTGATGGGAAGCCTTGGCCATTTCAACCGGGCTCTAGCGAACAAACCACGTGGATCGATCTAATTTACGCACGTCCTGGTTCAGGAAAATCCGTATTATCCAATACGTTAAATTTGGCATTGTGTTTGGCGGGTGGTTTACAACGTTTACCACGTATTGCCATTATTGATATTGGTCCTTCGAGTAGCGGCTTAATTTCTTTATTGCGCGAGGCATTACCGTTTGCGAACCGGCATTGGGTGGCGTATCACCGTTTACGCATGACAGCGGATTATTCGATTAATCCGTTTGATACACAGTTGGGTTGCCGTTATCCGACACCGCAAGAACGTAGTTTTTTAGTGAATTTTTTAACCTTATTAACTACGCCCTTAGGCGCGGTAAAGCCCTATGATGGTATTTCTGACATGGCTGGATTGGTTATAGATGAGCTTTACAAAAATCTATCGGATGAAGGTATGCCGTATCCTTACACCGCGGGCATTGAACCCTTGGTCGATGGGATATTAGAAGAAATGAGTTTTATTCCTGATCAGCGTACCACTTGGTGGGAAGTCACCGATGCCTTGTTTATTTCTGGATTCCCACATGAAGCGATGTTGGCACAACGCTATGCGATGCCTTTGCTGGCTGATGCCGCCGCCATTTGTCGTACCCCTATCATTGAAGATTTGTATGGAAAAATAACCGCGCCGACCGGCGAGAGTTTAATTAATGCATTTTCCCGTATGATTTCTGGCGCCATACGCGAATATCCGATTCTATCGCGTGTGACGCGTTTTGATTTGGGCGAGGCGAGAATAGTCTCATTAGATCTAGATGAAGTCGCAAAAAGCGGTGGCGATGCATCGGATAGACAAACCGCTGTTATGTATATGTTGGCGCGTTATGTACTTGCGCGACATTATTATTTGAGTGAAGAGAACTTAAATGATATTGCTAGCCAATATCGTGATTATCATAAGCAACGTATTGCTGAGTTGCGTGAAGATCCTAAACGTATTGTATTTGACGAATTTCATCGTACCTCAAAAGCAAAAGCAGTGCGTGATCAAGTGATCGTGGATATGCGTGAAGGTCGAAAATGGAATATTCAAATCGCGTTACTCTCTCAATCCTTAGATGATTTTGATGAAGTCATGGTTGAGTTCGCCACCTCTATTTATATTATGGATGCAGGTCCTGCACAATCAGTGGAAAAATCCGTAGAAACCTTCGGCTTATCACCCACTGCTAAAATTGCATTGCGTACGCGTGTGCACGGTCCACGTGAAGGTGGTGCTACCTTCCTCGCGCAATTTGCTACAAAACAGGGCATGAATACGCAATTACTGACCTTAACCTTAGGTCCTGTCGAATTATGGGCGTTTAGCACTACGGTAGAAGATGTGAGTTTACGTAATCGACTTTATCATCATTTAGGACCAGTAGAAGCACGACGCGTATTAGCACGCTTATTTCCCAATGGCAGTATCAAAAAATTGGTAGAAAGACGTTTAGCGAGCATAAAAGAAGATCACGGTGTTATCACTGAAGATTCTTGCTTAGGAATCATTGAACAAATTGCCGAAGAAATTTTAGTTAATTACCGTAAAGATCCGGAAGTGTCTGCACTTGCTGTCACTTAACGGTGTTTAGCGATCTGTTGATTTAAAACATAACTCAAAGAACATTAACAACAAGGATGAGTCGATATGACGAGAGACAATCAGGAAGATAGTTTTGATTTTTTACAAGAAGATGAAGTCAGCAAATCGAAACAGGAGGTACTCAACACTATCCGTTTTGGAAATAATAGTTTAGATAAACAATTTAAACGCGATATTGAATTAATGAGTTTAGCGATCGTGCAATGCGGTCCGTCAGAGCAAGATAAAATGAAAGCAGATACGTTGTTAAAAGGTATGTTGTTGTTATTTTTTGGTAAGGTTTGTTATCGGCATAAGTCCGATCAGCTTTTTTACCATCTTGAAACTTTAAACGCCTATTTTAAACATACTACATTAACTCATTTTCCTATTGCCGCCATTTTACTGCATGGCAGTCGCATATTGATAGAGTTTCCTAGCGGGATAGCGCGCGAATTTGTGGATTGGTTTATTATCGACAAGAGTAGTTGGCGTTATTTGGCGACGCATGGTATTAGTGCACTAACCGAACCTGAAGTTATACCTAAAAATCTCAAAGATAAAACATCCTATCCAGGAGTTAAATGTTTAAAAGAAGAAAAAGTCAATGGCGCACACAGGCGATTAATTTATTGTCGAATTCCATTTCCGGATTAATGGCCAACGCTTATTTTGGTTTCTCAGCGTGTGCACCCTTACCAGACAAGATGGATATTGCAGAACATTATGGGATCGATTTAGCGTTGGGAGGCGTAGGTAATCAACATTTTGCTTCAAAGAAAATTATTCAAAATAATGGTGAGCATGGCCATTTATACATTAATTTTTACCAAGGTTTGACTGAGAAAAAGCAGTCTGGATTATTATTAGGTATAGAACAATCCGCGCCAGGAAAACCTGATCAATATGGGGGAGAACATGATTTAAGCGCCAGTGATAAAGCATATAGTGCTTCCGGAGGGGATTTTTTTTGCAAAAAACCGACACTATTGGAAATTTATCAAAAAGATTATCGAGGATTAACCGTTCTTCCTTTCGCTAATTATTATGATAGTCTTTGGAACTTTATCACCGAAGAAACCTTTAATTTAATTAAAACTAACTTTGAAAAAAGTAAATGTTTGTTAGGCTTATTAACAAAAGAAAAAAGTCTCGCCTTTATTAATCAAATCCTAGCTGCTCCGGGTGGAGCAAACCAACAAGACTTTGATCAATTATTTGATTATTATTTCGAAGAAATTCCACAAGTCAAATTAAAAGTTAAAAAATCTAGTAAAGTGCAGGATAATTTAAAAGCTTTGCAGCAGGTTGTGCAGCGTTTAAAAATTGAAAATAAGCAACTAAAAGACAGCATCAATGCTGATTTTCTTAATATGAAAACTGAAATGCAATTAGGAAAAAATACTATAAACAAGCAATTTCAAGAATTAACCGCTATTAGAGAATATTTACAAAACTTAAGCATTGAAAAAAATAATTTGGATATAAAGTTACAGGAGTGGTCTGTTGAATTAATCCATCTGCGCGACCAAGAAGTTAAATTACAGGTTGAGAACAACAAGTTATTAATTAGCTTGGCACAATGCTTTATGCAAGACGTGATCTTGCAGATGGGTTGGTCAGCAGATAAATCCCAGAAGAAAAAGATCTTAACAGGCTTACAGCAAAAAACTCAGCTAAATGAGATGAATACCGAACAATTAACTTTTTTGTTAAAAAACTTTATCAGTGTCAGTTTAATGAATCGCTATTATTTCAAAGGAGAAACGCATACCGCTAAAGCAAGTTTGTCATGTTTAAACTCGCCGCAATATCAGTCTTTAGCGTTACTTTTACAAGTTGACAAAAATGCACAATACCAGGATTTATTAGGTTTAGTGTCTGATAGCGATGCGAAAAAAGAATATTTTATTTCAGCAAAATACAAAAAGAATCTGTATCGTTTTTATCAAAAACCGGACTCGAAAAAAATTCAACTCTCAAATGATAAATTTAGCTTAGCGATGCAACGCATAGTCTATATGCCGTAACTTATTCAGGTAGGGTTCAAATATTTTTTTACAAATTCAATAGGATTAATAATTTCAATATCTTTATACCCATTTACGCTCAGTAAATCGTTATCGCCACTAACAATCAATTGGCAATTTGCTGCCAAAGCGACGGCAATAAATTTGTCATCATCAGAATCACGTGAAATAGGTGTTTTCAACTTTATTGGTGTGAAAAGTTCACTGTCTCTTATCATCAAATTAATAAAAGGTGCTATATCAACGTTAGGGTATTTTTTGGCTAAAATATCACTTACTCTACAATATTCATCTAAAATTTCTAAAGAAGATACAATTTTGAGTATTTTCTCGTGCCAAGCATTCAAAATTTTTGCAGGAGTACCTGACCAAAATATTCCAGAAATGAAAACATTCGTATCTAAGATAAGCTTAATCATTTTTTACGTGCTTTTTTAATGGCAGCACTGACAGATGCTTTTGTTAGGCCTGCTCTTTTTACCGCACGGCGTGTTTTTTTAATTAGGGAGTGGTATTCGCTTTGTTCAGGGGGAAATATAGTTTTTAAAATAACAACACCTTCCTCTGCTATTACTATAAATCGATCTCCCGTGTGAAGACCCATTTGTTCTCTAATTTCTTCAGGAATGACTATTTGGCCTTTAGATGATAATCTAGTGGTCGCTAATGTACTCATAATTGCTCCTTGTATTCTTACCAGTAAGAATGATTATAATGAAATAAAGTTTATTTTTCAAATTCTTAATATTTCTGCCAATCGGAGAAATGCTGGTCAAACTTACCGGAGGATAAAGAAACTATCATGACATTTGCACAACTACTTGAAGAAAGAGGCCGTAAAGATGAGCGCCACAAAATGGCTAAAAACCTTTTAGCAGAAGGCTTGTCTTTAGATTTAGTAAGGAAAGTCACCGAACTCTCGGATTTGGATTTAGTTGAATTGGAAAAAGCTTAAATGATAGGTCCGAGTATGAAGGGTATTAATTGCATCTACGGAATGATTTCTATTCTTAAGGCATGAATCTCACTGCCCATGGTATCACCGAGTGCTGCATAAATAAGCCGATGGCAGTCAACTAAAGATTTATTTTTAAATAGAGGTGATGAGATCTGCACAGCAAAATGACCAGCACCTTCTTCAGCGTGCCCTATATGCTGATCACCTTCATCAATCACTTCCAAAAATGTCGTCGCGAGTGCCTGATAGAGTTTTTTGTGTATTGTGGAAGCGGTATCGAGTGTAAGGTTATTTTTCATGTTTTTTCATCAGTTCGAATATATCGCGCTAAATAAATAGCTTGCACGATTATAAATACAAACGTAATTCCCAACAAGCCGAATAACTTAAAATTTACCCAGGTATTGGTATCAAACGTGTAAGCGACCCATAAATTAATTCCGCCCATTAAGGTGAAAAAGATGATCCAATTTCTATTTAAAGAGGACCAAAGGTGTACGGGTAGGACAATATTCGTTTCTAACAGATGTTGGATTAAAGGTTTTTTACCAAAATATTGAGTCACTAACGCGCCACAAGCGAGTAACCAGTAAAGGGCAGTGGGCTTCCATTTTATAAGTAATTCATTATGCAACAACAGAGTCCCGCCCCCAAAGAAGAGGATGAGGACTAAGCTAATAAGCTGTATACTAGGTACGGTACGGTGCTTTATCCAGTAACTGATTACTTGTAACAAACTGATAATAATAGCGGCTGCGGTTGCTACATAGATGCCAAAAAGCTTGTAAGCAATAAAAAAGACAACTATAGGTAGAAAATCGACGAGTAAGTGCATTGAATGAAGGTAGTAGAGACTCGATACACCTTAGTATACTCACAGTAATAGGATTTTTGTCAAGTGCTGTGTCCTTGCAGCAATCCGGTATAGTCAATATGTACATGAGAATTGCGAGTTAGCGGCAACACTGACAAAAAATCAAATGCGAAGAGTATATATAACAGTATGAGTTGTTTAGAAAAGGGTTAGCAATGTGAGCCAGTTTCTCAAGATCCATCCGGAAAATCCGCAGCTGCATTTAATTCGGCTTGCGGCGAATATGTTGATGAAAGAAGGAGTCATTGTCTATCCGACAGACTCGGCCTATGCCTTGGGCTGTCAATTGGGTAATAAAAAAGGCATACAACGCATTAGACAGATACGTCAGTTAAAGGACCAGCATTGCCTGACCTTACTCTGTCGCGATATTTCGGAAATGGCGCTGTTTGCTCAATTAGAAAACCCTATTTTTCGTTTAATAAAAGCCAATACGCCGGGTCCTTACACCTTTTTGTTACCCGTCACTTCACAGGTGCCACGCTATTTAGTCAACGCTAAACGTAAAACCATTGGTATAAGAATTCCTGACAATAAAATTGTGCATGCGCTTATGGAGATGATTGATCAACCCTTAGTGAGTACTACGTTGATTTTGCCCAATTCGGATTTACCTTTAATAGAACCTGAAGCTATGTGTGATATTTTAGGTAAACGCATTGATTTAGTGATAGAGGGTGGTTTTTGCGGTTTAGAGCCGACGACAGTCATCGATTTATCTACTAATACGCCAGAAATTATTCGTTGCGGTAAAGGGGATATTAAACCGTTTCAATCCATTTGATATACTCTTCGCACTTGATATTGTCTGTGTTACCGTTCAAATCGCAATCCTCATGTATAACCCATACATTCCGGTTGCTCATCTTTGCGGCGCCGTGACAAATCCCCTTGCTGTGAGTATAAAAAAGGTTAATTTATGAAAGTTCGTACTCGTTTCGCACCCAGTCCCACCGGTTACTTGCATATCGGCGGTGTTAGAACAGCGCTATATGCTTGGTTGTACTCAAAAAATCAGCAAGGCCAATTTATTTTACGTATAGAAGATACTGACACCGAACGATCCACCGCAGAGGCAACGGATGTCATTTTGCAAGGTTTGCAATGGTTAGGTTTGAATTATGACGAGGGTCCGATCTTTCAAAGTCAGCGTTTACGCCGTTACCAAGAAGTCTTAGAGAAGTTGTTAACGGAAGGTAAAGCTTATCGTTGTTATTGTTCTAAAGAACGTCTAACTGAATTACGCGAAAAGCAACTTGCCGAACACCAAAAACCACGTTATGACGGTCATTGTCGAGATAGAACATCAATATTTCTGGATCAAAGTTACGTAGTGCGCTTTCGTAATCCGTTAAATGGTGAAGTGGTCGTCGATGATCAAGTGCATGGGCAAGTTGTTTTTCAAAATAGCGAATTAGATGATTTAATTATTGCGCGCAGTGATGGCTCGCCGACGTATAATTTTACGGTTGTCGTCGATGATAGTGATATGCAGATTACGCATGTGATACGTGGCGATGATCATTTGAATAATACGCCCAGGCAAATCAATATATTATTGGCATTAGGTGTCCATATGCCAGTCTATGCTCATTTACCGATGATTCTAGGCAGTGATGGTAAAAAACTTTCTAAACGTACCGGTGCGGCGAATATTTTAGAATATCGGGATCAAGGTTATTTAGCGGACGCCGTTTTAAATTATTTGGTTAAATTAGGCTGGTCACATGGTGATCAAGAAATTTTCTCCCGCAAAGAAATGATAAGCTATTTTGATTTGCAGCATTTAAATAAAGCACCCGCTGCGATTAACCCAGATAAACTCATTTGGCTTAATCAACATTATTTAAAAAACGATGACGCAAACCAAATTGCCTCGTTATTAGCGAAAGAATTTCAGCGTTTAAATATTCACACGCAAAAAGGGCCAGACTTAATTGACGTAGTGCTTTTACAGCGTGAACGAGTCAAAACATTAACTGAGATGGCCGAGAAAAGTGCTTATTTTTATTTGGCACCTAGTTTGGATAAGCAAAGCATTTCAGCCGATATAATCGCGATATTAAAAGTTTTGCAGGCTAGGTTTCAAGCATTGGCTGTTTGGACGGACGAATCCATACATAACGTACTGATCGAAACCGCTACTGAACTTTCTTTAAAATTAGGTAAAGTGGCTCAACCTTTACGTTATGTTATGACCGGCTCAAATATATCACCACCCATTAATGCAACCTTACGCGTGTTAGGAAAAGCAGAAGTTTTACACCGTATAAAACGAGCGTTAGATTGAAGCCAGTGTGTGATCTTCATATTACTCCATAATTATATTCTTTAGCCCTTTAATATTTATTTTTTTTAAATTAATTTAATTATTTTAATTGTAAAAAAATAAAAAAAATGCTGTAATAAATAAATGGGAAAATAAAATGGAGTTTATATGATAATGATGCAAAAAAAAGCTGATTTCTCTTCATGGCCGATTTCTAAAAGTTTAAAAGCTTTATTATTAAAACAGGAAAAATGGATTGATTATTTTTCCGTTTCGCCGAATACTTTGTCTATTATTTTAAATACTTTTTATGAACAAATTAAATCCGTCGATTTTTTTTCTCATCCTTCAGAAACTAATTTATTTTTTGAATTTCTAAGAAAATTTGTTGAATCTAAACCGCAAAACGATAATGTGTTGAAAGAGTTTAGTCAAATTACCGCTGAAATTCTGGACAAACTAAGTTTAGAATCTCGTTTCGATAGCCAGCAAGAAAAGGTAGTGATTCATTACCTTAAGCTATTAGCGTTGATGTTAGAACCTGGTTATCGCTATCTCTTTGAAAAAGCTGAAATTAGTATTTGGACTAATGATTTTCAAAAGATTTCTAACCGATCGTTTAACTCGTCTGAACTTTTATCAAATTTTCGCAATACTTTGCAGTTAAGTTTTCAATCCAGGTCGTTTATTAAAAATTATCCTGCTTTAATACGGACTATTAATGAGTTAGCTTGTTCATTAGATAAAACCCACGTTGATTCCAATGAACTGGCGGCGATGAAATTGTTTGATACCTTAGGTGTATTGGATCATACTTTAAAAACTAGCCGCATTTGGAGTGTAAAAGTCAATCACGCCACGATAAAACAATCAATACAAGATACGCGCAATGTACTTTATGATCAATTCAGACCGTATGTAGAAGAGAATTTCTTGAAATACATATTTTATAAATCTTTTTTAGCACAAAGTTACCCCAATTCAACTAATCTTACCGCGTTATGTGACAGCAAAAATTATCGAGCGCAATGTAAGTCCGATTATATCCGTTATAAGGATAACTATAGCTGTGCAACGGATCAATTATCTCATTTTTCCATAGATATCAAAAATAATAACTGTTCTAAATCAGATTTGGATCGTTTGTGCGTTGCCATGAGAAATGTAGAATCCTTTGTTTCTTGGATGGAAGAATTTGGATTTGAACTTAACTATAATGCCAGTGAATATGTGTTACATTTAGCTGATTCCAAAAAGAATTTTTTAATCGATAAATTTATTTTTGAACGTGACGATCCTCCAGAAGCATCCCATACTGTTTTAGCCACATACTTTCCTCCTGAAAAATTCAGTTCTAACAATACTTTATTAGGATCGACCTATACTTACGTGACTGAGCTTTCAGCGCTGAATCATGAATATATTCATCATTTATATGCCCTGTTTGTCAGGGATCTTGAGTTAGATTTGACGTTGACGGAAGGAATTGCTGAATTATATGCAGGTGGTATTTGTCCAAAGAGACAGATCAATGATCTTAGAAATTTTGTAAACGATACGTTTATTTTTGAATTTTTAAAAGCGCGCAGATATCCTTTTTATTTTAATGCACTTAAATGGGTCGGTTATTTAATCAATGAAGATCCGGAATTATTTAAAATTCTAGTCAATTATTTGCAAAAAAATGATTTGGAAGGTTTTTATACCCATATCGATAGCTTCATCGGTAATACTTCAAATATTGACAAGTTTGTGGTTTGGTCGAATCAGCAGGTTAATCTCTGTAATCAGTATCTTAATTTCTATCCAGACGCGCATGAACAGGCATTTATTTATTTAGATTCCATCAAACCATTGTTAAATCTATCAGAAACGCCTTCCTCACCATTGCCAGTATTTCATTCATCTAGAAGAATGGTTAAAAGAAGTTTGAATTCAGCAAATAATGCCGGAGTTGACGAATTAAGCAAGGCATGGCCTTTGTCATTATGGTCATTAGGGGGCGGATTTTTTTCAGCGGGCTTGAATGATGTAGGCCTAGCGAATAAAGAGAGTTGTCCTTCTCTGACCGCGTATATTAATTATGGATTTAGACCTTTTGTGTTTGCATCAGTCAATGCGGGTTTAAATAGTATTTTGTTCGATGAAACGGCAGAAGTAGAAGAAAAATTTGCCCGACTTTTTAGCTATTGGGTAATGGGTAGCCTTGGCGTTATCATAGGTCAACCGCTGACGCAAAAGATGGCTGAAAAAATTCACAATAAATTAGTTTGTTTTTTTGTGCAATCGCTTACTTGGGCCATGTTATGGAACCCTAGTTTATTTATAACGGCAGATAGTAAAATTTTACCTATGCTTTTTCTGCAGTTACTCCAGGGAGTACTTTATAAAATGGGCGAGGAAACCTATCAGTTCACTAAGCGCGCGTGTAATTATACCAGCAGTTTTTGGTATAGAAATGAATTGCCGTTAGCAGTTACTGAGCAGAACCTAAATGATGAGGAAATTAAACAGATAGCTAACAGTCTTTAGCCAAACTTATTACTAAACTAGCTATATTGTGCATTGTTGTGGCTTAGCACTCAATTCGCAGTTGACAGCGTTTTGTGCTGCGGTAAAATGCTGAGCACGGGGCTATAGCTCAGCTGGGAGAGCGCTTGCATGGCATGTAAGAGGTCAGCGGTTCGATCCCGCTTAGCTCCACCAATTTTAATTATTTAAGCTAGACGAATAACCAAGACTCATTTAAAAACTGAGGCTTCTACCCATCGTCGGAATAACATTAATTTTATCTTGTATCGATTTAAATAAATCCCTGAATTTTTTATCATCTATAGTTTGGTCCTTATTTATTTCCGATAAAATATTCTCTTTTAGTAGATCATACTTTTCATCTAATAAATGATGGAGAGCAGTTAATAATATCTGTTTTCTTTCCACAGTCGTTCTAGGGTTAAATTGCTGTCTAAAAAACTGAGAAATTCTAGTTTTAACTTCGGTGTTTGTAGAGAGGCTTAGATGGCTAACATTATGACTTAGATCCAAGACCTCATGCATTTGATTATGCATAGGCTGTATAATTAATAGGCACTCCTTAATTTTCTCGTTTAGCTTTTCGAAAGATTGTTTCAGCGCTACTAATCTTTCAGAAACTTCAGTTTCCTTTATTGGTTTAGGTATATTTGTTTTTTTAGGAGAGGGTATTTCCCCTAAAAAATAAGCCCTTTCTTTGCTCATTCTATTCTTTTCAAATTGTCCAAAATTTAATGAAACCTTTTTGTGAATATCTGAATATTCTAACGTTCTAAATTTTTCAGCTTTATCCCATGCATGATAATGAGTGTTATCTTGAATTTGATTTCTTAGGTTTTTTATAATCTGAAGCGTCATCAGGGCTTTTTCAGCATAAACTTCCATCGCGGATATAAGTGTTATAATTTCAGGTAAAGAAGCATTGATATGCTTATTATTATCATGATCAGTTTGATTAAAAAATCTTGTACCAAACTTATCCGTTGTATTAAGTATGGCGGCGCTGTATTTTTTTTGGTAGATGCGTAAATTATTTTGTAATTGACTGGTAAAATTATCGAATAAACTACTCAGTAAAATTAAAATTACATGTATATCCTGAAGTCGAGGGCCAATCGATAAAATAGTATGTTTGAGTGATTCCAAACCTAAATTTTCATATCCAAGATGTTTATAAATATCCGAGATAATTTGTTGTTCTTTTTCTGAAGGCTGAGCTATATCACCTAAAGATGCTGAAATAGTTTGTTGGATTTGATCTAATGCACATAACCGATTTTGTTTTAATCTTTCCTCTTGTTGAGTTCTTGCAACACTTTCATCTTCAACTTTTTTTAATTGATCTTCATTAAATTTTCTAGCAACTATCTCTGTTTTTTTCTTATTTAATGCAGCTAATTTAGCTTCTAATTCTTCAGTCTCTTTTATTTTTTTGCTTCCATCTTCCTCTATGAGTTCGCTGGAAAATTGTGCTGCGTTCTTTTCATATTCTGAAATAGTGTTCTTTAATTCTTTCCATTTAATACTTAATTCATGCAGTTTTTTCCACACTAAAAAAGTTGATTCTTCATCAACAAAAATTTCTATAATATCGTCATCTATATTTTTATCTATATAGAGTTGTGTAAATTCTGCTATGGAACCGAAAATGTTGTGTTCAGTAAGATTATTTTTTAGTATCTCTAATCGACTATTCAAATCTTTATTTTCGGAAGCGTTTAATTTAGCGATATATTTTTTAAGTATGCGCTCCTTGGTAGTTTTCTGCAATTTTTGTTTATCTATATTTGGATCAAATAATTTCTGCATATATACCGAAATCAGATGTTCTTTATTCATAAGCAGATCATAACTTAGCTGCATTTTTTCCATAATCCCCTGGTAGGATTTGTATTTATCAAATAGATCGACTTTTTGCTCAAGGCTTGCAGCTGAAGATAAACCAACATCTAAAATCTTATCCAGAAAAAATATCAGTTCCTCCAAAAGAGGTAATCGTAAAGATTGCTTATCTCCTAAATTTAATAATCTTTCCTTCAGATTCTTTAAGATTGGAAGTAGCGTATTCTCTTTATGTAGATTTTCATAATAGGTGTATATTGTATCCACAATACTAAGTGGACTGGGCAATATAAGTGATTTGTAATCAGAGTCTAATGGATAGTCAGCGGCTAACATTTGATTGAAATGTTGACACTTTTCTAAAGTATTAAAGGCAAGCATGATTAATTTAAATTGTAACTCCAACTCAGAACGGGTATTACTAACCCACATCATCATCGCGCACAAATAAGTCGCTTGTATTTGCTTAAACAATGGAATATCGCTATCTATGGAGACTAGTTGCTTTAAACTATGAAAATACAATCCGTGCATTTTCTCGCAAGATTTAAACAAGCTAGCTAAATTCCAGCTATTACGACTATCTTGAGAATAATAAGGAAGAAAGGCATTCATTAATACAAAAATTTCTTTTATAGTACTTAATTGTAAGGAATACTCTTTTTGTTTTAAATCACTTAATACCGATGCTATTTCTAAAACCGTCGCCATTTTTTGAATATCTTGATCATCAAGATCACAGGCATTATCAAACAGTTTTTCGAATTCAGGATTGGTTCTTGTTTTAAAACGAACCTGCTCGATTTCTGCTTTTAGTTTGGTGCCCTCTTTACTTATTACATAGTTTTCAAAATGTTTTTTTAGGATTAGAAAATCAATATTGTGGGCATCAGGTTTTTTATCTAAAAGAACAAAGGCAGATTGTGCGGCATAAACTTGCCAAGTTTTAAGAGAGATTTTATCGGGATTTGCAGGGGCGTCTAATATAGTTGTAGGTTTCGATTGGGTAGTTTTTGTTTTTTTACGCTTAGGCATATTTTTTGTCCTTTTTTATTATGCTATGGGACTGGGTAACGCAAAAATACGAGGATTTGTTGGTGGTCGGTCTTCAATATAAATTTCAAAACTATCATAGGTGAAAAAAATGTACTTTTCAATTTAATGAAATATCGGCTTGGACATGGCTTTTTACATAAAAATAAATTATAACTAGGTTAAGACTTTTTAGCAGGGATCGCACAACATTTTAACTATTTGAATTGAGCAAAAACATGAAAAAAATGTTACTGTCCCTACTGTTAGCGCTTTTCAGTAGTATCGCTTTTGCTGGTAATCAATTTGTCATTGTTTGTGCGCCGGCCGCACAAAAAAATCCTAGCATTTTGCAAGCGGTCAAATGGTATCGCGATTCGGCAGAGAAAAAAGCCAGCTATCGACAAGTGTATAACATGGGTTCGGTATATGTTAAACAATGGGTACAAGTGCATCATCCAAAGGCCAAAACTTGGGGCGTGGTGTTAGATATTGATGAAACAACCTTAGATAACTCTTGGTATTTTTATCAATGTGGTAACTTAGCGGCAAATCCGGCAGATTTTTCGCATTTTGTGACCATACCGCAAAAATCCCAGGCTTTACCTGGCGTAGTAGCGTTTACGCAATTAGTTCATCAATTAGGCGGTTACGTCAGTTTAATTTCTAACCGCGATGGTTCGTATGTCGATCAATCTGGAATTACGGCGCTCGAGGCCACTGTTCAGAATTTAAAACAACAACAGCTTGTTTTCGATCAAGTCATTTTAGCAAACAATAAAAAATCACCACATCCAGCCGATAAAAATCCGCGTTTTAATGCGGTGACGCAGGGTTGTTATCAAGCGGATGAGATGGTGTGGTCTAACAAACTGCCTCCACATCCAGTAATCGCTTATTTTGGTGATAATATCCAAGATTTTCCAGAGTTTAAACAAGCAAGCGCCTATGCCTTGCCTGACAGTGCACAGCAATATGCAAAGTTTGGTGATGGTTATTTCATTTTACCGAATCCTTTATATGGTAGCTGGCAAGCTAATCCTTACGCATAACTTGTTAATTAGCCTTGTTTAAAAAAAGCGAGTAGATCGTGGTTGATTTGGTTTTTCTGCGTCGAGCATAAACCGTGCGGTGCATGCGGGTAAATTTTTAATGTAGCATCTTTTACAAGCTTGACCGTAAGTAATGCTGAGCTTTGAATCGGTACGATTTGATCGTCATCTCCGTGCATAATTAGTGTTGGCCTATCAAATTTTTTTAGATCGGTTCTGAAATCAGTTTCAGAAAACGCCTTAATGCAATCAAAAACTGCTTTGAAACCCGCTTGCATGCCGAGTAACCAGAATGAATCTCTGAGTCCCTGAGAGACTTTCGCATCGGGTCGATTAGCGCCATAGAAGGGCGCTGAAAATTCTTTAAAAAATTGTGAACGATCCTTCAATACATTCTGACGAATTTCATCAAATACCTGCATGTCAAGACCGTCAGGATTAGCGACTGTTTTTAACATAAAAGGTGTAACGGCACCTATAAGCACGGCTTTCGCTACTCTTTTTGTTCCATGTCGACCTATGTAACGTGCTATTTCGCCACCGCCAGTAGAATGGCCGACATGGATAACATCTTTTAGATTGAGTTCAGTCACTAACTTAGCCAGATCATCGGCATATGTATCCATATCATTACCATGCCATGCTTGACTGGAGCGACCATGACCACGTCGATCATGTGCAATGCAACGGTAACCCTGCTCGGCGAGAAACAGCATTTGATCTTCAAAGGCATCGGCATTCAGCGGCCAGCCATGGCTAAATACTACCGCTGGTCCCTTGCCCCAATCTTTATAATAGAGTTTGATAGCCGTTTTATGTTCTTCACCAACCTTTATATAACTCATGACGACTCCTCCTTGTGAAAAAATTTTTCTGGCATGCAGCTGGGTGAGCACTGGTTGCTGCGTTCCTTATTTTTCTAATCGTTATCGAATAATCTTTGCGACACACGCCGCGCGCGCAGCAGCATGCGGACAGGTTGAACTTTTTGCCATACAATCGGTATAGGATCTGGCGTATTGTTCAAAGGCATGTCGTGCCTTGCAAGGTGATAAGTTAATGAGCTGCTCGACAAATTTCCGGCTACCAATTTCGAAGTGTTGATAATCAATCGGATAATTCCAATAGCCACCCCAACCAATAAAACCATTTTCAGCAAAGATGTCAATGGCGTCCTCAGCCATACCGGCTCGAAAATCTTTTTTAGGCCGGTAATTTAAGCGATTGATGGACTGTTTTGCTGCCAGCGCAGGTAAAATAGTGGCATGACCTAGTTCATCAAACGAAATATAGGGATTTTGTAATGGATTGACATCAATAGCAACGCCATACGCGTGTAAGGACCAATTCGATCCGCCGGTTATCGGCCGACCATTAAAGGCAGAAGTATTATTATCGTTCATCGAAGCTTGATCATCACCATTATAGGTTTCCATCAATACTGCTTTGTTGATTGGAAATTTTCGCTTGAACAACGTATCAAAAATGCTTTGTGTACGTTCTGCAAGCGCATCGAGTACGACAACTTGCCCTTTATCTTCTCGACCCGCAAAATTGATAAGTGGAAAACTTACCGTTCTTAAGCGGTCGCAGGGGACGGGATTTTTATCGGTGATCACACGCTGCTTTTTCATTTTCTCACACTGCTCGGTGCTTATCGGCTTGATGGCAGCCGTACCAGGAAAACTCAGTGCGTTGGATAAAATCAGTGCACATGCTATTTTTAATATTTTTTTAGGCATCCTATTCACTCCTTGTTATTGTAAAACTTTTAAAAACTAGTAATTTTAGTTTGTTTAAGTGTGCAATATTCCTGTTTTGATGGGCAATTTATTGCAGCGCTGCGACCAAATATAAACGGTTTATTTTCTCTACCATGCCCGAAATAAGGAAAGTAATAAACTGGGATAGTGGTTTTTTTAGCAAAATCTTTAATCACAGTTTTATACATGAGTCGTTGTTCATCGGTAGGATCCAAGGGGTAAAACTGTCCAAACACAATAGCCCTAGGTTTAAAATCAGTTTTGTATAACAGTTGATGCAAGCTACGATCCAGTTGTCTGAAGCTCACGCCGGTATCTTCTAGAATTAATATATCCTTCGTAAAGTCATGCTCATAACGTGTTGCAAAAAAAGCTTGGATTAGCGTGAAATTGCCGCCTAATAGTGTTCCTTGTATGGGTGGTAACGCAAACTGATTTAATGGAATTAAATTTTGATAAACAATACCTTGAGTGAATAAGTTTTTAATCGATGGAATACTTTCTCGATCATTGATATTGATTTTCTCAGTATCTGGCTTGGTCATTTCTTTATTGTAAGCGGCCACCACGGCATGTACTGAGGGCCAGTTTAAAACAGTATTAACAAAATAGTGGATGGCGGTGACATCACTAAAGCCAACAATAATTTTTGGCTTTAGTTTTTTTAACTTATCTGTATTCGCATATAATGCCGGAAATAGGTTGATAGCGCCGGCGCCACCACGAACCATCCAGATAATATCAATATGCTTATCGGATAGTGCTGCGAGCAGCGCGTTCGCGCGACTTTGGTCAGTATTCACATAGCCAAAATCGGAAACAACCTGATTTAAATACTGTGTGTTAACGATATAAGATTTTTTTTCAAGTTCTTGTTTTATTTGCTCAATATTATCTTCATTGTATTGCGTGGAACTTGAAATAAGCGCCACTCTACGGTAGCTTTTTGCTAAAATAGGATTAGCAACGGTTAAACTCAATGCGGTAACAAGAAAAATTATTTTTTTTAACATAGATGTATATCCTTAAGCAGTAACCTTTATTAAATCTATGCTTCTTGATTATAAAATGCAACAGCAATTCCTTGTAGGTTTAGCTTGCAATCAGAAATTGTTTATGAATTTAATGCCTGCTAATAAATACCCACTAAGTTGATTAATGGGTATTTAATTCGACAATTCATATTATCGGGGGATACCCATTCCTAGGGGTTGACCGGGTATTTTATAGTATGTTTGTCTATCGAGTTGTTGTTGTGCGTGCTTTATTTTGGGATTAATATGCGTTCGACTTTCTTTATTCATGCATTTTGCTAAAAATGTGAAAGCAAAAAGCATTTCGTTGCTATTACTAGATGCTGTAGCTTGTGATAGACCCTTAGTTGGTTTGCTTTGTTGGTGATGTGCATGGCTGCCTGCTAACTCTTTTCGAATAGATTGCTCCCTCCATTCCAGACTTTTTACGCCATTAACATTTGTATTAAAAAAACTTGGTGCAGCTATACATAGATTGTTTTTATCAGGGTTTGTGTTGCTCGGTTTATTCTGATGTTGCTGGGTCGGATTAGATTTATAAGTACTATTATTATTGACGCTTATTTTTTCTGATTTTTGCTGAGATGAATTTTCGAGACGCGCGGCTTTTGGTCTGTTTTTTATCTGAGTTAATTCCTGTTTGTACGGAGTTGTTGCAATCATTGCTTGCTTGTTGTGCGTGCTGGCAGGAGCAATCGCTGTTGTTATGTGTGCTTGTTTGATTTTCTTTTTTATTAAACGAGCTTTTTGCTGTTTTAATTGTCCACGATCATAATCTACGTAGTAATTATATGCCGTTTCCCAGGGTTTATCGTGAGTAGATGGGGTAGCAGAAAACATTTTGTCACTCAGCCATTTTACACTCTCTTTAATGGTCTTTACGCTAGTTTGAAGCATTCCAGTTGAGCGAACGCTATTACTTGCTGTGGGCGCCGCTACAGAAGGAGCAGGTGTTAAAGGGATAATGCTAATAGAACGACGTTTTCTTTCCCAGTTTGCATCGGTATCGATATAAAAAATAATCGGATTATAACAATCATCTCGAAAAAGAGAGGAACTGGGGAGCTGCCCCTGCTGATAGGCATTTCTAAATAATGTATTTTTATATTGATGTAAACTTTGATTCCACGAGCTAGCTGCATGGCGTATTTTTTCCGCTTCTTCTAAAAGAACGATTTTTTGGTTAGTAAATTCCAAGGAAAAGCTCAATCCTTTTTCTAATTCTTGGTGAAAACCTTCTAATACTATATTACATAGTTGGTTGATTTCTAAGTTTGGAGTGTACGCATTGGTTAGCACCAAGTCCTCTCCATTATAAAAAAAACTGTGATGATCAATGGTTCTAGGTATAAAAATACGACTGTTTGATTCTAATTGATGAACCGATATGAAATCGGTACTACCAGCGTTTACCTTAAGTTGTAATGGAAGAGGCGTTAACTGCAGGTTTATACCATGTAGCGTTAATTGGGTGGTGGCAGTGTTGGGAATAATCTTTAAATTCCTATACCAGTGATCGCTGCGTGCATTTTTTAAACGCACCGAAATAACCGGCACACTGAATTGAAAAGTTTCATTCTTAGAAATAATTAGACTGCGCTTTAAGATGATATCGTTATCTTTTTTTAATAAAAGAATCGCTAAGCTCGCATTGAAATCTTGTTTAATTTGCTTAGCTAAAGGCCGAAAATCTAATAGGCTATTATATCTACCTTTACTTGTTGCATAGAGAGTCACATTGGGTAAGGGAAAATGATTTTGAGTTAATAGAGTAGGCCCCCCACTAATCACAAATTTTTTGCCATGACTGTTATCCACCAGATGGCTGATATGTACAGGATGATTTTGCAGTATTTGATGGTTGCAATCGCCGATATTGAGCAACTCATTAGTAACAGGATTAAGCATGGTCATACTAATATTAAGACGTTTTGCTAGTTTAGTGTAGGCCGGAGTGAGCGCCGCTAACGTTTGATTATTGATCGTTTCTGCGAGCCAGTTTTTTTCTTTAGCGAACATCATTTTAGTATTATCAGTGAACTGTAAAATATGCCGATTAGGTAAAATAGAGCTTAAATTTTGTGAAAAACTTACGATGGCTTTAGTGGAACTTACTGAATTGACGAGCTGTATCAGCGTATGACGTAGGACATCGTTGTCGGATAAAGTAACGTTCCAACAGCTTTGCTCGCAGCGAGTAAAAACATCTGGAAATTTTTGCAAGAGTGGCGTGTATTGAGTCCTATTCAGCGTGCCCGTTAAGCTAGCAATTTGTTGCTCATTAAAATGAGTTTCTGGTGTTAATTGATAGAAAAAAATAGTCTCCGGCGCTGAAGGCCATTTATAGATCGAAATTGATTTAATTATGCCTAATAACGCTTGAATTTCAGTTGAAAGAAAATCAAAACTGACATCGTAACTTAAAGTACGGTTGGCAATAGCTGCATTTTTTTGGGTAGTGACAGTATTAACATTAAAAAGTGTACTATTTAATGAAACATAAATTGGGTTTGGCTGCATTATGTTTTGTGATTCACTAAAATCAAATTCGAGCGAAGAGGGCGTGGTGACTGACAAATTATCGACCGACGAGCTATTTTTTAAATCTCGCGCTTTACTTTCAATTTCTAGCATCGCCGTATTAAGCATAGGACTTAATTTTTGAAAATGAATTAAATCTTTTATCGTAGTTTGTGCCTGAGTAGTGACGTTTACGACGTCTGCCAAATATAACCATTGGCTTTGCGTCGCTTCATCTTTATATTTTAAATACCAAAGAAACGATTGCCCATTAATCACTATTTCTTTAACATCGCAAGTGTATTGACCGTCAAAAGTGAAAATATCGACATCAGCCCAAGAAATTTTGCAGGCAATTGCTCTAGGCATATCCACCGGTAGACAGCGTTCCATTAACGCCAGTCCTATACTTTTGTCTTGAGTCGATTGCTGCGGACTTAAGGTATATCTGGCAGGATACTTTCGATAGCTGAGTGATTTAATATCTTCCCATTCAAAATAAGCGGTTTGATCATAGGGGATGCTTACTTGATTGATTGAAGTGCCTTCTATGTTAATATCGGTTTTATTGCTACCACTCAGATTAGCCTGATCAAGATTAGCCCCTCTAAAATTAGCGCGACTTAAATTAGCAAAATATAACGAAGCGTTTTTTAAAATGGCTCGAGAAAAATTGACGTCTTGTGCATTAGTTCCCGCTAAACTAGCATCTCCTAAATCGCAATCAGAAAAATTAGCTTCACGTAAATCAGCATTATCAAGCTGACAGCGTTGCAAATCTGCTTTTTCTAGATTAGCTTTTCTTAATTGGCAATTTTTCAGATTGGCTCTTTTTAAAATACTTTTTTTAAAAATCACCTCGTTCAACGTTGCTTGACTTAAATCGGCCTGGGTTAAGTCCGCGCGCGTCATGTCTGAGCCTACTAAGCGCATGGATTTTAACGTTGAGTATTTTAAATTGGTACCGATAAAGTTCGATTCTGAAAAATCTAGATGAGATAATTCTACATTTTCTAAATTGGCATTCGACAAATCTAAATTTTTGAAGAGACTCGTAGCATCATTCGTTTGATTATTATTCCTGGAAAATTCTGCATTAATTTGTGTAAAATTGACTGCACGTAAATCCCAGCCTTTAAAGGTTTTTAATTCAAGACCGGTTAGAAATAGTTTGAATAACTCAGCGGAGAGCTCAGCAGTTGATTTATCTGTGTTGCCGGGTTGGTTAAATGCACTTAATTTTTCTGTATTATTGATTAGATAAGTTTTAAGTTGGAGGACGCTGGGTAAATTTAATTGATCCAATATGTAATAATAGCGCTGCATATTATTTCCTTATTATTGATGGTTTATATCCTTTTCAGCACATATCATACAATAAATTTTTTAAATAAAAAATAATAAATTTTATGAAAATTATTTGCAATATTTAATTTTTCAAAATTAAATAGCTAAAGGGAGAGTAGGCTTAAGCAAGCCCTCGATAATCGATACCGAGGGTGAAAACTTAAATGCATGGGCTAAAAATAGTGGTATGAATTAATTTTTAGTTTTTTGATCTTCATAATGACTATAACTACGATGACGCAATTTGGGCTCGCCACCATATCGTCGTGTATTGCGACGCTGTGTAGTTGGATTACTCGTATTAGTAGGTGTGGTAGAATTGATAGAGTTGTTAGTTATAGCTTCAGCAACTGGTTTTTTCTCTATAGTCGGTGCAGATTTTTCCATCGCTTGTTGTTGAGGAATGACTTTTCTTTCCGTGGTATTTAACGCAGGCTTAGGTGTTATATGCTCTGCTCGATGTGCTTGCTGGTTTGATTTATTTTCGTGTTTATTGATTGTTCTTTCAGCGGGTTTCCTTTTATTAGGTAATGGTTTTCTTTCTACGGGTGCAGCAACCGGGGTAGCAACCGGTTTAGTCGTATGTTGCGGGTTTTGTTGTTGATGAGGTGACTCATTACGTTGCTGATGATGTTTATTATACCGATGATGGGATGGTTTGCTGCCGTTATGATGGTGCTGTCCACCATTGCTTTCGCTGCCATGTTCTCCGTCTTTGTCACGTCTGTCATCGCGGCGGTGATTGCGCAGGCGATTATTACGATTTGGTTTCGAATAACGTCGTTCTGAAGAGTGTCTATGGGGAGCATCTTTGGGATGACTGTGTGTAAACGCGGTGCCGGTCTCTTTTTTCAGGGGTTTATTACTAGGCTCAACTTTAGTTGTTTTGCCTAAATCTTTTAACATGCCTAGCAATCGACTTAATAAGCCTAATTGGGTTTTAGTTTTATGTTTGCTCAGTGCAAAAGTCAGTGGTTTTACAGCCGGGGTTTCTATAGGTTTAAGGTTAGGTGCGTTATAGGGTAGCGGTGATTCTGTGCAAGATTTATCAAGCATTTGATAGCTAGCGTTTTCGCTGGCCTGTAGATTAATGTTATGGCCTAGACCCGTAATTTTATATTGTGGAGATTGCCAATACGGGTTAGGAATTAACAATATGTTTATTTTATAGCGTTGCTCAATTTGCTGTATGGCCAGACGTTTTTCATTAATGAGATAAGTAGCCATATCGACGGGTATTTCGACGCGTATTTGTTGAGTTGATTTCTTTAACGCTTCTTTTTCTACTGCACGCAATAGGGATAAGGTTAATGATTCGATAGTTCGTATGGTGCCTTCACCATTGCATCGTGAACACAGGGTCTCATTGGCCTTTCCTAAGGAATGACGCAAACGTTGTCGTGACATTTCTAACAATCCAAATGCGGAAATTCGACCGATTTGTATACGTGCGCGATCTTTTTTAGTGGCTAAACGTAAACAATTTTCAACTTTGCGTTGATTGTCTTCTGAACTCATATCGATAAAGTCAATGACAATCAAGCCACCTAAATCACGTACGCGTAATTGATGGGCAATTTCTTTAGCGGCTTCAAGATTGGTGGCAACCGCCGTTTCTTCAATATCTTCATTTTTGGTAGAACGACCAGAGTTAATATCAATGGAAACTAAGGCTTCGGTGCGATCGATAACGATGGTAGCGCCTGATGGAAGTTCTATTTTGCGCTTAAACGCAGATTCAACTGCTTCTTCAATATCAAAATACATAAACAAAGGGATAGTATTTTCGTACAGGGTGATTCGGGAAACAAAATCAGGTCGAATTTGCTCGATGTAATGCTTAATTTTTTCGTAGATTTTTTTGTCATCAATAATAATTTCGTCAATATCACGTCTTAAATAATCACGTATCGAACGTGTAATCAGATCGCCTTCTTGAAAAATTAGAAATGGAGCGGAACGCTCGTTAAAGGCTTTTTGGATGGCGTTCCATTGTTGCAAGAGTAAATTTAAATCATTTTGTAGTTCATGGAATTCACGACCGACACCTGCGGTACGCAGAATGAGACCCATTTCCCCAGAAAGTTCCATTTGACTGAGTAGATCCTGCATTTCGCGACGTTCTTCTCCTTCGATACGACGGGAAATACCACCCGCGCCAGGATTATTTGGCATCAGTACTAAGTAACTACCCGGTAAGGTTATATAAGTCGTTAAAGCGGCCCCTTTATTGCCACGCTCTTCTTTTTCAATTTGCACCATCACTTCCTGGCCGACTTTCAGCGAATGTTTAATGGTGTGTGACTCATGATTTCTCCCCTTGCAGTAAGTAGGGGCAATTTCTTTGAAGGGTAAAAAACCATGACGATCAGCGCCATAGTCGATGAATGCAGCCTCTAAGCTGGGCTCAATGCGGCTGATTTTTCCTTTATAGATATTGGATTTTTTTTGTTCTTGACCACTATATTCAATATCTAGGTCGGAGAGTTTGTTTTCTTCGAGCAAAGCAACGCGGATTTCTCCGGGTTGATTAGCATTGATTAATATTCGATTCTTTTCATTATGCATCGTTGAATCCTATTTTGTATGAAGGCTCAACTAAGCTTGCTTATCTGTAAACGTGGTAATCGCGGTTAAAAAAATTAAAACGGTTGCTATACCCTGAAACAATGACCACTTAATGAATTTAAAAAGGGTAAGTGAATCAATAGGATTCTTTGCATAAGCTCTTTTTTGCCTTTGAGCTAAATAGCATAGGTTTCAAATAACTGATTTTTAACACGGATTACACGCTTGCATATTCTCAATATATCTTTTTTATGAACAATAATACTGCCCATAAAATCCGCACCGGAAGAATATCGTTCCAAATAAAAGGTTGCAAACTTAAGAAGCCGGACTAATTTTATGATTTTGGGATTAGTTGATCACCAAAAACAATTTAAATTTATAAAAAATTAAAATTTTTTACTTTAGTTAGCTCTATAGACAAAACGTTGATTTCTTATCATTTCGCTCTGTTTTGTGTCAGTTAAATAGAGGGGATTAACCGAGCTATATGCTGACACGGGAAACTAAATCTAGGATTCATTATAACAGTATTTAGTAGGTTGGCAATCAAAACAGGGCCTGGGGCACAGGGCTTTAGAGCAGTTTTACCAGGGGTGGCTAATCCCCTGGGGGCGGGAGTTATGCTCAGGACTTAAGCACGGTTGAGCCTAATGTTTATCAGATTTTGTTTTACTTGAAAGTTTTGCTATGCTTAAGTTGGCTTCTACTATGAGCTATGGATTTGTCAGTGGGCTTGTCAGCCCTAGGCTGACAACTTGTTCTTTTAATGCTTTTTTGCACTACTTTTTAGATGGGGAATTTTGCTTATGTATAAGAAGTTTTTGGTTTCAATGCTGCTGACGGCGGCGTTAGTCGGCTGTAATCATCAGCCTTCTGATAAGCAAGGAGATCAATCAGATACTGCGATGCCGGTTCAAGACCAAATGGTTAATCCAGCGAATTCATCCAGCTCGGATGAGCAAATACCGGTTAATCCGCATGCTGTGGAGCCTACGCAAACACCACCTACCGATAACACTACGCCCGCTACGCCAGCAACACCGGATACATCTTCTAACAATGGAGCAGCGACCGATACGACTACACCGGCGGCACCTGCTAATAATGGTGATTCAGCTAATTCTGCGGCTGGGGCACAATAAGTCAATTGATATTGGTCACCTGCTTTTTTGAGACTCGTTTAAAAACAAGCGACGAGTGAAAGGCTTCTTGAATCGATCCTGTGTTGTTTAAATGCAGCACAGGATACTCTTCTTACTCGAATTTTTGCTGCTAATTTGTGCCTATTTATGGTACTATTTAACTCTTTTTACGTATCATAGGTTTTGAGCTTTTATGGCAGAATCAGTGGCTAATGAAATCATTTCGGTAACAGTTGAAAAGGAACTAAAGCAATCCTACCTGGCGTACGCTATGAGTGTCATAGTGGGTCGGGCATTGCCGGATGTACGAGATGGCTTAAAGCCCGTACATAGACGGGTTTTATTTGCCATGAGCGAGCTGGGCAATGATTGGAATAAGCCACATAAAAAATCCGCCCGCGTGGTGGGTGATGTTATTGGTAAATATCATCCACATAGTGATGGGGCGATTTATGACACCATCGTGCGTATGGCGCAAACCTTTTCCATGCGCTCTGTATTGATTGATGGACAAGGTAACTTTGGTTCGGTTGACGGTGATTCTGCAGCTTCGATGCGTTATACCGAAATTCGGATGTCGAAGTTGGCACATGCCTTATTGGCGGATTTAGCCAAAGAAACCGTCGATTTTGCTCCCAACTACGACGAAACGGAACAGATTCCTACCGTATTACCGACGCGCGTGCCTAACCTGCTAGTTAATGGTTCTTCAGGTATTGCCGTTGGTATGGCGACTAATATCCCACCGCATAATCTTGCTGAAGTTATCGATGCTTGCGTCGCTTTACTCGCCGATCCAGAATTGACCGTAGAACGCTTAATGCAGTTTATTAAAGGACCTGATTTTCCTACGGCTGGTTTAATTTATGGTAAACAAGGCATCGTTGAGGCGTATCACAATGGTCGTGGGCGAGTATTTGTTCGAGCGCGTATCGAACTTGAATTAGACGAAAAATCGAATAAGCAACGAATTATAGTGACCGAGTTGCCTTACCAAGTAAACAAAGCAAAACTTATCGAAAAGATTGCTGAATTGGTAAAAGAAAAACGTATTGAAGGTATTACGGCATTACGCGATGAATCCGATAAAGACGGTATGCGTATGGTTATCGAAGTCCGCCGTGGTGAAAACGTGGATGTGTTATTGAATAATTTATTTTCGCAAACGCAATTACAAGTCACGTTTGGTATTAATATGGTGGCTTTGGTTGATGGCAGACCGGTCTTACTCAATCTCAAACAATTAATTACTGAATTTTTGGCACACCGACGTGAGGTGGTGACACGGCGCACGATCTTTGAATTACGTAAAGCAAGAGAACGCGCGCATATTTTAGAAGGCTTGGGTATTGCCTTAGTCAATATCGATCCGATGATTGCCTTGATTAAGGCGGCTAAGGATCCAGCGGATGCTAAATCGCAACTGTTAGCGCAAGCCTGGCAGCTAGGTATAGTGGCTGAAATGCTGACTAAAACCGATTTGCTAGAAACGCAATTAAGCGTAGATGCAGCGCATGAATATGGTGTAAAAAAAGGCGAGAATAGTTATCGATTATCGCCCGAACAAGCCCAAGCGATCTTAGAACTGCGTTTACATCGTTTAACGGGTCTCGAGCAAGAGAAAATTTTAAAAGAATATCGCGATCAGTTGGATATTATTATTGATTTACTCGATATCTTAAATCAACCCGAGCGCTTACGTCAGGTTATACACGATGAACTGGTGGCAATTAAAGAAGAATTTGCCGATCCGCGTCGTACTGAAATCATCAGTGTCGATGCTGAAATTAATGAAGAAGATTTGATTCCAGCCGAGGATGTGGTGGTGACATTGTCACATGAAGGCTATGTCAAAAGACAAAGCTTAGATGTTTATCAAGCACAACGTCGCGGCGGTAGAGGAAAATCCTCAGGTGATGTTAAAGAAGAAGACTTCATTGAGCATTTATTAATTGCTAATACGCACGCCACCTTATTGTGTTTTTCTAGTGTGGGTAAAGTGTATTGGCTTAAAGTCTATAAATTACCCGAAGGGAGTCGCATCGCTAAAGGTCGACCCATCGTTAATTTATTGCCTTTAAGCGAAAATGAACGGATCAATGCGGTATTACCCGTGCAGAATTATAGTGCTGAGCATTTTATTTTCATGGCAACCGCGAATGGTACGACCAAAAAAACCAGCTTAATTGATTTTTCACGGCCGCGTAATGACGGTATTATTGCCATTGATTTGCGTGAAGGGGATCGTTTAGTGGGCGTCGCATTAACTGATGGACAGCAAGATGTTTTATTATTTACCGATGCGGGTAAGGTCATACGCTTTAATGAGAGTAAGGTGCGTTGTATGGGACGTACCGCCTGCGGTGTGCGCGGCGTTAAATTACAAGCGGGACAGCAAGTTATTTCTTTAATCATTGCTAAACCAGAAGGATTAATTTTAACGGCAACTACGCATGGGTATGGTAAACGCACACCTGTTCCTGAACATCGTTTAACGAGTCGTGGTGGTAGTGGCGTAGTGGCGATTAAAACCACCGAGCGTAATGGGAATGTTGTGGCAGCGGTGCAAGTATTGCCTTCTGATGAAGTGATGTTAATTACCAATAAAGCGACTTTAGTTCGTACACGGGTTGCTGAAATTCGCGTAGCGGGTCGACATTCACAAGGTGTGCGATTAATCCGCCTGAATGAAGGTGAAACCTTAGTGGGTTTAGAACGTATCGAAGAAGATTTGGTCGCTGCAAGTCCAGAACAAACCGATACATTGATAAATTTAACGGCCGAAAAAACTGATAACGATGTTAATTAGGTTCCTCGATGGAAAAGCAAAAATTACTCGAAGCGCTAATTAACATTGATGTGATTAAATGGGGCGAATTTACTTTACGTAGCGGCGAAATCTCGCCGATCTATATCGATTGCCGTGGCATTATTTCCTATCCACCGCTATTACGCGCCATTGCCAACGTTTTATGGAATAAGGTAAAACACCTTAAACCGGATTTGTTATGTGGCGTACCGTATACCGCATTGCCTATAGCTACAGCTATTTCACTCGATCAAAACCTACCGATGCTAATGTGTCGTAAGGAAATTAAAGAATATGGAACTAAAAAACAAATCGAAGGTGTTTTTAAACCCGGCCAATCCTGTTTAATCGTTGAAGATGTCGTCACCACGGGCGGCAGTGTGTTACAGATAGCACAGAGCTTAAAAAAGCATGCGTTACAAGTAAAAGATATTGTCGTGTTAGTGGATAGGCAACAAGGCGGCACAGAAGCGTTGCAAGCTGGGGGCTATCAATTACACAGTGTCTATACTTTAGATGAACTTATCAGTATGCGTGCATAACAATATCAGCTAAAAAATAAATAGAATAAAGGTTCAATATGCAAGCAGAGTTAAACTGGATGGACGGTGTAATAGTCATTATGCTATGCCTGTCCGTTACGTCGAGCGTAGTACGTGGATTGCGTAATTTTTTTTACGAGTTAGGTACGCTTGTACTTTTGTTTTTTATTCCCTTGTACGCCATTCCATTCTTTAAAGATTTTCAGCCCTCGAATAGCACTATTTTTTTTATTAGTGGTATATTTCTTTTAGGTTTGAGTTGGCGTCTATGGAATAGTATTCGCTACAGAAAACAAAATAGTGTTCAACTGAGTTGCTGCAATAGGACTTTATCAGGAATATTAGGTTTAATCCGTGGTATTTTATTAGTAGAACTCTTAGTATTTATCATTTGTTCTATTAATAGGCAAAGTTTACACGGCTCACTATTAACCAGTTATTTTTTTTCAATGTTAAACAAGTTGCCTGTGGAAAAAATACTATGGATTGTTTGGGTAACGCCTTTATACATTTTTTTCTATCTTCCTTCAAAGCTATTCTAGAATTCAATTTTTTCTTAAAGCGGACATAGTTTCGTGACTGAGAATTTCCTTACGTTGGTTTAATCTGGAAAGCGTGTCATTTCTATGTTCTGCTTTGGGTATTATGGTTAACAATTTATCTTCAAATAAGCTGACTAAAGATAAATTGCTCACTCTTTCAGCGGCCTTTATACTTTCATGATTTTCTTTATGAAGATCAATTTCAGGTTGCTGTAAAAGAAATTTTACTATTTCTTCATGGCCATGTTCACATGCTAAATGCAAGGCTGTATTACCTTTTGAGTTACCGATATTAAGTATATCAGCATCACAGGTTTCTTGTATTTTAGCTAGATCGCCTGTAGCCGCAGCAAGCAGAAAAACAATACTTTTTCTTTTTTGTGCGATAGAAATTTCTTCAGCTGATCCCAAGCAGTGGGTTACCATGGTTTGGCTAGACCGCTGCGCGCTATCTGTTCGCAATGATCTGAATTTATACGCTAGATTTTCTCTATTTTCCATACATTGCTGAATATACGTTTTTTTTGATTTTTTAATTTTTCTATCTGGATTAATCCAGATAATTTCTAAACAGTCTCTAACATCTTCGATATCGGTAGAGATGAGTAACTCATAGGGGCTTTGGTGTTGTGTATTTTTCGCATTTTTATTCGCTTGATTTGCCAGCAATTCATCGACAATCGACGTATTTCCTAACAGAAAAGCGTAATGTAGCGGTGAATTACCGTCTTCATCAGGCCGATTGATATCGACTTTTAGTCCAATTAGTTTTTTTGCAACTTCGAAGAGGCCTACCTTGACCGCTAAGCATAAACAAGTTTTTCCTTCGCTATCGACGAGATTGAAATTAAATTTTGGTTTGGCATGCGTAATTAACAGATCGATAAACTTTACTGCGTCTTTTTCATCTTCGTTAGCAATCAGCGTATGTAAAGCGGTATTTTTGTAAGAACTAGGATTTATTTCATGACTGGCTTGTAGATTCGGATTGACACCTTGTTCTAATAGCCATTGAAATTTCTCCATGGTGTCGACTCGTGAGACCGCAGCACTTTGCAGTAAATTACCCGAACAAAACAGTTTATGCAGATTAAGTTGACCTTTTTTTATGGCGGTTTGTATCTCGGCTAATTTAAATCGATTGCCCGGTAAAAAATAGCGTGCAACGTCCTCGTTAAAAAAATAATCGGAGTCAAAAATTTTCGCATTGCGCACCAGATTGAAGTTTTTTATTTTGAAGGCGGTAAAAGCCCGATTTGCCAGCGCATCTTCATCCTTAAAAGGTAAATGCGGAAGCTTTTCTTTTAATTTACTGACAATAAAACTGCAGCTTTCAGAAAAGGCATAATCTAAGGCAGAATACCCTTCTTTGTCAGTTGAGTTTTTGTGTCCCGCCCCGGCTTTTAATAAACGATAGACGGTTTTTTTATCGCCTTGCTTAGCGGTTAAATGTAGGGGTGTTAGGCCTCGATGATTGGCTACATCCAATTGAATACCAGGGCAGGTTAACAAGAGTTTTGTGACGCCATAATGTTGGTTTTCTATCGACCAATGTAACGCGGTATTGCCATTAGTGCTTTTATGATTGATGAAATTTTTATCGAGTAAGTTCCTAACTTTGTCTATATCACCTTCCGCTGCAGCGCGCCGTAACTGAGTTCCTGCGTCAAGATTAGGTTTAGTTTGTAACATGACGACTTCCTTGTCATTGAATAATTTTAAAAAAAGTAATAGACAGGTAAATTGATTTTTACTTAAAAGCACTATCGATCTTTTTTTGTCCTATAAAAACTGTCTAAACTTTTAAACGCTGAATATCACTACTTAAAAAAGTAGTTTATACTATAGAACCCAATTGGGTTCTATCCACGCTTTTAAAGTTCTTTACACTATTTTAAGGTTTTTCTGATGTCTACATTTAATTGGATCGATTATACCATTATCGCCATCATTGCACTGTCGGTATTGATTAGTGTTATGCGTGGTTTTGTACGTGAAGTGATTTCGTTGGTGATATGGGTAGCTGCGATTGCGGTGAGTTTTATTTTTTATCGCTATATTGCCGATTTATTGGTAAATTTTATTCACTCCGATTCGGTTCGATTAGTGGTCAGTTTTGTCGGTTTATTCCTAGTGACATTAGTATTGGGTATGTTGATTAATTATTTAATTGGCCAACTAGTCTCGAATACTGGCTTAAGCGGCACCGATCGCGTGTTAGGAATTATTTTCGGTATTGCGCGCGGAATTTTAGTCGTCGTCTTATTGATGATGTTAGTTACCTTAACGCCCTTTGCCAAAGAGTCCTCTTGGCAAGAATCGGTGTTAGTACCACATTTTCAACCTTTAGAAGATTGGTTAAGTGGTTTTTTACCCGAGTCTATGCATAGTCATCTCGAACTACAGAAAGATCACTATTAAAAAAACCGTCATGGCGAGCGAATGTTTAGATTGCCGCGCGCTACGCGCTCGCAATGACGACTTATACTTAACGCGCTTGCAATGACACTTATACTTAACCCGCTCGCCAATTGACGAGTGGCATTACTAAATACTAGCTAGGTCGAAGGCTAATGCTGCGGCATTTAATACCGACGCAATGCGCACACTTGATTGTATGCTAAGTTTACTCACACCCATTTTTATCAAGCCATGCGTATGCGCTTCTATACACATGCCGCAACCATTCAGCGCAGATACTGCTAAACAATTTAGTTCATAATTTATTTTATCGATACCTGGGTTGCCAATGACACTCATGCGTAAATTAGCGGGCATACTCGAAAAGTCTTTATCATTAACCAAATGAATGAATCGATAATAAATATTATTCATCGCCATGATAGTGGCTGCGGATTTGGCCGCATTTATTTCTGCATCAGATAATGCAGACTTTACCTCCGATAAAACAGCGTTGATTAAATTTGAATTTTTAATGCTATACGCCGAAGCCAACGCAATACCGCCGATTTGTTGTTTGTTTAAATCTGGCGAACCCGCTTCTGTTAAAATGCTGGATAGATTTAATTTAATATCTTTCGCATTGTCTAACAGTTTGTTTTTGAATGTTTCTATAGTCATGTTCATAATATTCTCCTAAAAAGCTTATGGTTTAATCAACAGCGATGGTGGCTTCGCCTTTTTGCCAATTGCAAGGACATAACTCGTCGGTTTGTAAGGCATCTAATATACGTAATACTTCTTTGGCATTTCGGCCGACACTCAGATCCGTCACCATGACAAAGCGGATGATGCCTTCTGGATCGACAATAAATGTGGCGCGTTGCGCAACACCTTCTTTTTTATCGAGTATACCTAAGCCTTGAGCGAGTTCGCGTTTAACGTCAGCGAGCATCGGGAAGGGAAGGTCATGTAATTCATCTTTTTGCTGTCGCCAGACTAAATGTGCAAACTCTGAATCAGTACTGGCACCTAATAAAATGGCATCCCGGTCTTTAAATTCATTGTTTAATTGGCCAAAAGCAGCAATTTCTGTGGGGCAAACGAACGTAAAATTCTTAGGCCAAAAGAAAAATATTTGCCATTTATTGGCGTAAGTTTTGTTGTGGACCTCAATAAACGCATCTTTTGCGTTAGAGGACACCACGGCTTTGACCGAAAATTCTGGAAATTTATCGCCTATCGTTAACATGGTTTTCTCCTAATTTTTGTGCTTGAAAAGGCATAAATTACTTGAGATCACTCGATAAGTATAATATATTGTTATTATTATATTGATAATTATAACTTATTATAAAGACCATGAATACCCGTGATTTTGAATATCTAATTGCGCTAAGCGAACACCATCATTTTGGTAAAGCAGCGGAAGCCTGTTTTGTCAGCCAGCCGGCATTGAGCATGCAAATCCAGCGTCTGGAAGCGAGCTTAGGCGTAAAATTATTAGAACGCAGCAATAAATCGGTGTTATTAACCGATATCGGCATAGCTATCACTGAACGCGCCAAACAGATTCTGGCGCAAATCAATGAAATCCGGGATCTCGCCAAATTATCCAAAGATCCTTATAGCGGAAGATTAACCATAGGTGTCATTCCGACCTTAGGCCCTTATTTATTACCTTTGATTTTGCCTGCTTTATCAAAAAAATTCCCCCACCTGCATTTTTATCTGGTTGAAGAGCAAACTTCAGCATTGATACAAAAACTTAAAATCGGCAGCTTAGATGCTGCATTGATGGCGCATCCTATCGAAGAGTCCAGTTTTAGCGCTACTGATTTATTTGCTGAAGAATTTTTACTGGCGGTAGCGAACAAGCATGTCTTGGCACAACGAAAATTCATTAATGCCTGTGATCTTCAGCAGCAAAATCTACTTTTACTGGAAGAAGGCCATTGCATGCGCGGCCAAACCTTGGATTTATGCCATAAAATGAATGTGAACGAAGTTCAGAATTTTCGTGCCACCAGTCTAGAAACACTGCGTCAAATGGTTGCAACCGGTAATGATGTCACACTAATGCCTAAACTTGCCCAACAAGCGCGTGACGGGATTTCCTATATTCCGTTTAATGCCCCGCGACCGGTGCGACAGATAGCTTGTTACTGGCGCTCCTCTTCAGTCAAGACCATCGTTTTAGACGCCATGGTTGAACAGATTAAGATATTAAGCGTTAAAAAAGGCCTAACTATCCCCAGATAGCTTGATTAAGCCTAATTGCAACAGAGGAATATTTTAGCCTTATAGTAAGGGTAAGAGTAAGCGTTTAGAGGCGCTTAATGTTTCATTAATGAAAAATCTGTAAAATGTCTTAAATAGATAGATTTTTGAGAAAAAGCTATGGCAACTTTTCAAAATACAAAAAAGTTATGGAAATATATACAGGATAGAGAATCTGATAAAGAAATCACTAAAGATTTAGATTCAACCTATAAAGAGTCTTTTATAAAAGATCTTGAAAGAAGCAATGGAGAGCTTCATATCAATGGAGTATCAATGGATTCAATCCTTAAAAGTGCAAGGGAATCTATTGAATTTCGCGACAAGGATACTCAGCAAGAGATTCCTATAGAGTTTGCTGCGCGCTTAATTTTTGAAGCGCTTTTTAGAAAACAACCCAATAAATCGACCGCTGCTGATATGCAGTCAAGCCAAGTTATAGATTCAATTTTTGACGTACTTGTAAGCAAACAACCAATAAGTAAGCCAGCGATAGAAGAACTTGATCCAGCCCTTACTACGGATGAATTTTTTGAAGAGCTTACTCGCAAACCAACTAAACAAATGTTGCAAGAAACGTCCTTTGAAAAATTTTTAAGAACCTATCTGCATCAGGGGTTTATCTATCCTAATGTCGAAATTCTCTCTAAGGGCCGCTATATTTTTTCTACTCCTGAAAAAAGAACACTTAATTTAACCTACGCAGATGAGAGTTTGTTCATACAAGTTGATTTTTCTACACAAAAAGTTTGCGATACAAGTATCAATGAAATATTAGAAAAAACAGGTGATGATTTTTTTGTTAAAGGAGCAGCGACCTATAAAGTAAATATTAAACCTATTAATAAAGCAGGTTGGATAGCTCAGTTTGATTTAGTAGACTCCAAACTCGAATGTAAAGATGAATATAAAGATATTTTAGATGAAAGAACTGTCTTTGAAAAAATGACTGAATTTTTACAGATAATTTTAGATAAACTTAAAAGTTATTTTAGCTCTAAAAATGCTCTTAACTCAAAGCATGGATCTTTTTTCTTTATATCAGAGGATGGAACCTCAGTATCTGAACAAATTTTAGATGATAATACTGAACCCCTCTCTAATATAATCAAAATAGCGGTAGATGGAATGACTCAAAAATAATGCAATTTAACTAGATCCCATAACTTGCTAGGAAAGAGGTTGGTAGAGACCTGCTTTGTACTGATAGTATTTTTATGTTTAAACAGGTTTTTATTTCTTAGCTAGTATCGATGTTTTAGTTGCATAAACTTCTTTTTGTGCTTCTTGTTGTGGTGTTGAAAACAATAAAGAAGCGGTTAACCTACTAGTGTTAATAGGAACCGGACTTTTAGTTTTTTCAATTGTATTTTCTTGCTTTTTCCTTTCTTTTTTTCTAAACTCGCTCCTGCTGTATTTTTTAGTTCATTAATTGTTAAATAGCTAAAAAGCTTATCTTGCACATCTTCATTTAAGCTAATTTTCTTGTCATCTTTCGAAACAAAAATGCATCTTTTTGCCAAAATAGTGATATGTAATGAAGCCAGGTTAGTCCTAAATTCATCTTTAAAGTAATCTAGGTCGAGGTAAAAATTACCGAATTGTAAAAAGTAAAGAAAAGGCTAGTGAATAGATAAAGTTTCCTTACATTTAACCGAAATATATTAATTTGCAGGTTTGATTCGGTAACGCCACTAATACATTGCCTTTTGTGGGCTGCCAATCGCTTAATACAAAACGTTTTATCCATATATTCTTCGCACTTGAACTTTTGTCTGCGTTGCCGCTCAACTCGCAATCCTCATGTATCTTGAATATATTCGGGTTGCTTATTTTCAAGGTGCCTTGCCCTAAAACCAATTGCTGCGAGTGTATACTTTCTGTTTGTCTTATTAATTGAATACACGGTAAATGCGTATGACCATGAATAATCTGTTGTGTTCCCGGATAGTGTTTTAAGCAAGCCAGAAAATCTGCCATGACTACATCATATTTTGCGGTATTAGTCGGCATGGTGGTGTGTTCTTGCCCGCGTAAATAATTCGCAATTTTTTGTCGCCATACTAAGGGAAGATGTAAAAATAAGCTTTGGAAAAAGGGATAACGCGACCAGCGTCGATAGCGCAGATAATGTTTATCGAGTGTGCACCAACTATCACCATGGGTGAGTAGTGTTGGTCTTCCATACAAATCAATAATGGTTGGATCAGCAAGATAGCGACAGCCGGTTTGCTGAATAAAATGCTTACCGATGAGAAAGTCTCGATTCCCGGGCATGAAGTAAGTCGCAACACCCTGGGCGGTTAGCTCGGCAAGTGCCGCTATAATTTTCTGATAGTATGGGTTTAAATTATCATCACCGATCCAGGTTTCAAATAGATCGCCTAATATATATAAAGCCTCAGCGTGCTTGGCTTGCTGTTGTAAAAAATTCAAAAACAACTGCGTCATAGCAGGCTGGTCGTTACTGAGATGTAAATCGGATATAAAGAGGGTCGACATATGACACAATCATAGCGTAAATTAGTTGGCAGGAGATTATTAAAACATTTTTCGTCATTGCAGTGCTAGCAACCCTCGTCATTGCGAGCACCACGTAAAAGATTAATCGTCATTGCGAGCACCGTAGGTGCGTGGCAATCCATGCGTGGCCGCAGCCTCACTGACGTTTTGCTTTCGCCATGACGGATTATTTTTAATCTGTACCAGGATACCAAAATTTTAAACAAATAGTTGATTATGAAAACTCGTTTTGCACCTAGTCCTACCGGTCATATCCATTTAGGTAATGCTAGAACCGCTTTATTTAATTTTTTATTTGCCCACTCTCAAGCCGGTTGTTTTTTATTGCGCATAGAAGATAGTGATGCAACGCGCTCGCTGCTAACACTGGCTAAAGAATTAGAAGAAGACTTGCTTTGGCTAGGTTTACCTTGGCAGGAAGGCCCTGGTCAAGAAAAAGGTCTGGGACCTTATTACCAATCGCAAAGGCAAGCGATTTACACACTTTATTATGAGCAATTAGTGGGTATCGGGCGTGCTTATCCCTGTTTTTGTAGCGAAGCAGAGTTGCTCATGATGCGTAAACGTCAGTTGGCATTAGGCAAACCACCGCGTTACAGTGGTCAATGTCGTTTGTTGACGGCGGAGCAAGTGGCCGAGAAAAAAGCTCAAGGTCAACTCGCTAGCTTGCGTTTTCATGTTCTGCCGAAACAAGTTATTCGTTTTGATGATTTTGTCAAAGGTGAACAAAGCTTCGCCAGTGATGATATCGGCGATTTTGTGATTCAGCGCAGTGATGGCTCAGCCGCATTTTTCTTTTGTAATGCCATTGATGATGCCTTAATGAATGTGACGCATGTACTGCGCGGCGAAGATCATTTGACCAATACACCCAGGCAGATGATGATATTAGAGGCGTTAAGTTTAACTATTCCGGCTTATGGACACATGGCCTTAATTGTCGGCGATGATGGCGCGCCGCTATCGAAGCGACATGGCAGTTTTAGTATTAAAAGTTTTCGCGAGAGCGGCTATTTTGCTGAAGCCTTACAAAATTATTTGGCGCGCTTAGGTCATACTTATACCGATCCGAATTTTCTGGACATTCACGCCTTGGCAAAACAATTTTCACTGAGTCGTCTCGGTAAATCACCCGCACGCTATGACCAAGCTCAATTATTGTATTGGCAAAAGCAAGCTTTATTACATTTGTCTAATGAAAAGCTTGGCGCATGGATGGATGCTAAAATACAAAATAGTGTGCCGAACGAGGTAAGCGTAGACTTTATAGAATTAATGCGCGGGACGATTTGTTTTCCTGATGAGGCGCTTGAGTGGGCTCGTATTATATTTGGCGAAGCTAACGCTTTAAACTTTTCAGTAGAAACCAAGATTTTTTTGCGAAAAGTCGATCCGCTTTATTGGCAGGCAGTCTTAGATTTATCAGCGCAGGGAAACTCTGATTTTAAAGTCTTAATAAAACAGGTGCAAGAAAAATTAAATCTCAAAGGGAAAGCTTTATTTGCGCCATTACGTTTGGCATTGACTGGACGTCATGATGGTCCTGAGCTGGCTAAATTATTTAGCCTGTTAGGCAATGAAAAAATTCGCGAGAGAATACTCCATGCTAAAAATTTATAATACACTAACCCAAAAAAAAGAAAAATTTACACCGCTGCACGCCAAGAAAGTCGGACTGTATGTGTGCGGCATGACAGTCTATGATTTGTGTCATATAGGTCATGCGCGCGTATTAGTAGCCTTTGATGTCATGTTACGTTACTTAAGTATGCAAGGTTATCAGGTTAATTATGTGCGTAATATCACTGATATTGACGATAAAATTATCAAACGTGCACAAGAAAATAATGAAAGCATGTCAGCATTGACACAGCGCATGATAACCGCGATGCATGAAGATTTTGCGCAGTTAAACATTTTGCCACCGACGCATGAGCCCAGAGCAACGGATGCTATCCCACAGATGTTAGATTTAATTCAAATTTTGCTGGATAAAGCTTATGCTTATCAAGCCGAAAATGGTGATATTTGTTATGCGGTGGAAAAATTCAAAACCTATGGCGAATTAGCCCATCAAAATTTGGAAAAATTACGCAGTGGGACGCGCGTCGCCGTGGATATTACTAAAAAAGATCCCTTAGATTTTGTGTTGTGGAAAAAAGCTAAACCCAACGAACCGAGTTGGGAATCTCCCTGGGGTGCAGGGCGTCCCGGTTGGCATATTGAATGTTCGGCGATGTCGATGGCGGCTTTAGGCGAACATTTTGATATCCATGGCGGTGGTTTAGATTTGGTGTTTCCACACCATCAAAATGAAATTGCGCAATCGGAAGGTGCAACCGCTAAGAAATTTGTGAATACCTGGATCCATGTTGGTTTTGTGCAGACTAATCGCCAAAAGATGTCGAAGTCTTTAGGTAATTTTTTTACTTTACGTGATGTTTTAAAACAATATCCTGCTGAAGTGATCCGATATTTCTTAGTATCGAGTCATCATCGTAGTCCAATCAATTATAGTCAAGAAAATTTGCAAATCGCACACGCAGCATTACAACGCTTGTATACCAGTTTACGCGGTTTAGTCGGCAAAGCACCGTCTCATTTTGATGCCAAGCAATTTACCGGAGAGTATCTAGAAAAATTTCAAACCGCGATGGATGATGATTTTAATACACCCGATGCCTTGGCAGTGTTATTTGAGTTAGCCCGTGAAATTAATCGGGTGCGCGAAACGGATCAGAATCAAGCGCAGCATTATGCTGCCAGCTTGCAATATTTGGCGAGTATTTTAGGTATTTTACAACAGGATCCAGAGCAGTTTCTAAAATTGGGGTTACAACCTGATAAATCTGATTCAGATGAAATAAACCAATTAATTGCTGCTCGCAATGCAGCGCGAATCGCTAAAAATTGGCAAGAAGCGGATAGGATACGGGATGAATTGTTGAATTTGGGTGTAGCACTTGAAGATACTGCTAGTGGAACTGAATGGCGGCGCAAGTAAAAATTTAGCTATACTTAAATTAGCAGTTATTTTGTCCTAAGTCTTGCGACTTTTGGATGTTCATCGGTTAACAAAGCTTTATTGGCTGTCTGATGAATAAAACTTTTAAAGTCGCTATTGTTTAGATTGAATCTGTTGGCATGCGTTTCTAAAAAGCCTGATATATGTGCAGTAGATTCTGGTTGATACTTTAAACTTAAGTCTAGTAAATTTTTTGCGGGGGTATTCTTTTTTCGAAATAACGTTGTGATTAGTTTTAGTTTACAGGTCTTTTGAAATAATGGCTTAAGATCATCAGGAAATGTATCAAAACAGTGATTAATAAAATTCAAAATAATGTTTAAGGAATCGGGTTGAAAACGTGCCGTTAAATGTAAACAGGTATAATCGTGCTTATTTTTTTGCAAGATAATTTCTTTAATTGTCTTCTGTTCGAATTTATCAGAATGATCGCCAATAAAATCTAAAATAATTTTTACCTTAGCCGAATGTAGGTAAGCCGCGCTTAAAAAATGCCAGCCATCAGAATTTTGTTGAAGAAATAATTGTTGCAAGCTTGTTTTATCGAAAAATTCGATGTTATTTCTTATAAATCCAAAAATCGTTTCGAGAGCATCAGCGTCTAGATAATAAGCAGCAAAATGTAAGAAATTATGCAGAGTTTGATTTTTAGCTAAAAATAATTGACACAAAGTAATGGCATTAAATCGGCAGATATGTTGTTGGATAAACTTTAAAATAAGTGTCAGATTAACCGCATTATTATATGCTGCAATGTGTAAACAATTCCAACCCGTATCATTTGACTCTAAAAAGAAATCTTGTAAGGTTTGATCGTCTAGGTGCTTAATGTGTTTACTAATAAAATTTAAAATACTATTCAACGTTGCATGACGAGATTGCACCGCCAGGTGCAATAAATTTCCCGTATGCTTTTTATTTAAAACCATTGCTAACCATTTAATATCGTCAGTAAACCTAAATTTTTCACTAATAAAATCTAAACATACTTTTACTTCGTTCTCAGATTGGTAACGAACTAAAAATTGTAAAAAATCCCATTCAGCATTAATTTTTTGATTGAAAGTCCAACTCAAAATTTCATTATCGAAATAATAGGGATTATGCTTAATAAAATCAAAGATACATGACATCGCATCGGATTGATGTCTAGCCGCTAAGCTAAAAAAGTTCCAACCATCACTATTTTGCTGAACAAATAATTCTGAAATTTTTTCTTTTTCAATACGATCAATATATTTATTTAAAAAATACAAAATAAGCTTGATTGTGTCTGTATGATATCGCGCGGCTGACATTAAAAGATTAGAACCCACACTATTTTTTTTTAATAACAAGTCAAAAAATAATAGATAGGACTTACTCTGCGTTTTGAAAAGAAGATTAAAAAAATCTTTGGTTATTTCGGGACAATATCTGACTGATTTTAATAGTAAATTATAATTTACATTGGGTGGGTAGATGTGTGCGTCAACAATTATCGTACTCAAAACATATTCTTTATCTTGAGAAAAAAATAATGAATAGGTCTGATTTAATTTTTTTAATAAGTCCTTGGCATTAGCCTCGTTACGAGACTGACTTTTTAAAAATTCAAAAAAATTAGCAATATTTTTTATTATAATCGGGGTTTTTATTATTGTTTGCCAATAATCTGGAAATTTATCTTGGATTAAAATTAAGTCTTCAATCAATGCCGCATAGTTTTGCTGAGTAAGATAATGCTGAATATATTTAGTTTCAAGTTCAGAATTAGCTTTTTCTGGAACTAATGCTTGATAGTATGTATAGTCAACTAAGTTAGCTGGGTTTGGTATTGAAATATATTCTTCTTCTATTAATTTTTGAAAAAAAAGTTGTCGGATTAAACGCCAATCAAGATCATAAATCCTTGTTGGGCCATCGAATTCGTCAAAGTTATCTAGAATAAAAAACGGATGAAGTTTATTTGTATTGGGTTTAGCGGGATTAGTTAAAAAAAACTGAATAATAGCCAGCATATATTCGGTAGGGCCGGTGGCATATCCAGTTTCCTCAGCGCCTCTATATCCATGCAAACTTAAAATAAGTTGTAATTGTTCAGTTAATAAGAATGGAATTTTAAGTGCAGTAAAACATTTGGGAAATTCATCGTTTAAAACCCGTCGAATTTTGTCACCGGATAATAAACTTTTATATCGATCTTTTTGAATATTGGGTTCAATGCCTAAGCCCTGTTTATTTGCAACTCGACTAACACGGTCAGCGACATGAACTTGATATATCGATTTAACTGAGTTTGTTAAATTACAAGCAATTTCTTGAACGATGCTTTTTCTAACTAAATATAATAGCTGATTCAACGTAGTAGGTGTTTGGAATGAGTTTACCAACTTATTGACGCGAATGTGAAAACCCGGCGTACATTGTTCTATATCTTCGATTAATGCTAACAAAATTATTTTATTTGATTCATGGTCTAATAACGCTGCGTGTAAATGACCAGAAGTTCGATAGTAAATATATGAGAGTTGCTCAAGTAATGCAGTTTTAAGTTTATATTTAGAATTACGCCCAATATGTTTTAAAAAAATATTTTTCTCTAAATTTGGATTAATTTCGCGGCATTTATTTTCTAACTCAGTCAACCAATCTGTAGGTAGTTGAGGTAAATTATCGATTTGTAGTGTCGATGGAGGTGTATTTTGAAATAATATATTTAGATTTAAACACGGGTCGAAGCTATAGGAAGTCAGCATGAATTTTAATAATTTTTAATTTTAAATTTATGGCTAGTTCCTTGTTGTTAAAGTGAGTCAACTATTTGCTAACAATTATAGGAGTGTAAGTCTAAATTAGATTTCTTAGCTAAAGCTTAAGAGATTGATTTAAAAAATAAATAGATACTAAACAATTTTAGTAAGGAAGAAGTTTTGTTTAATTGATTTTGCGTAGTTAATTAAAATATCTTATTAATAATTTTTCCAAAATTCAAAAAATTGACAGAAGATTAAAAGAATTATTTATTTTTTGCGCGGTATTTTGAATATCAGCATTAAAGTGATTAGCGCAAAAAAGGCTGCCACAAACATAGTGATACTAAAAGCGCTGGTATAAGCTTTAGTAGCAGCGCTTTTTAAGATTTGCAGATTTTCTGCTGAGAAATGGTTGACCGCTTGCATCGCGCGTTGTGATTGCACTAATAGACCGTCGATTTGGTATTCCTTTAGAGAAGCAAAGGGTGCGGTGCTGTGCGTCAAAAAAGCACCGAGTTGCCATTTATTTAAACTGCCTAACAATCCGGCTAATACCGCTAAACCTATGGAGGTGCCAAATTGCCGTGAACAATTCATGATGGCACTGGCAATCCCGCGTTGTTCGGCTTTGACCATATTCATGACCGTTACCATAATCCCAGATAGCATCAACGGCATACCAATACCAAAACCGAGCAAACCAGGGAATAAAATAGCATAGCTTTGATGATGACTAAAAATACCTATCCAAATAAGACTAAATACGATGAGTAGCGAACCCGAGCACATTGGTATTCTAGGCCCATATTTATCACGTAAATAACCACCAACGGGCGCCATAATAATGATCGGTAACATCGCCGGTAATAACAATACACCCGCGGTTAAAGGCGTGTAATGTAAAACATTTTGTAAAAATATCGCCCAAAATATAAACACAATGCCCACGGCCTGGATAATCAACAGCACACTAAATAAAATCGAAAAAGTTAGGTTTTTAAACAGATCTAATTCAACTAATGGATGGCTAATTTTATTTTCCCAGGCAATAAAAGCACAAAGGCTGGCAACACTAAATAAAAATAAACTGATAATCGATACAGAAGTCCAACCCCAATTCGGTCCTTCCATAAAACCTAAAACAAAACCGCTAATAAAAAGTATCGAGATAAAAAATCCCAACCAATCGATATTTAATTTTTCGGTGCGTTGCCAAGCAGGAACAGAAGAAATCGCTAAGAAAATACTGATTAGTGCGATCGGAAAGTTAATCCAAAACACCGCTCGCCAGCTAAAGACTTGGGTTAAAAATCCACCTAATAAGGGTCCTAAGGCGAGAAATACCGCGGCCAGAGCGACATAAATTCCTAAGGCTTTGCCACGTTCGTTATTAGGAAAGGCATTAGTGACTAAAGCGTTGGTCGAGGGCATCATAAAGGCGCCACCGATACCTTGAATAGCACGCATGGTAATTAGCCACCATCCTGATTCGGCCAGGGCACATAATACCGACGAAACCACAAAAACACTCACCCCAAACAAAAAAGCACGTTTATGGCCGAGTCTATCGCCTATTTTTCCACCAAATAAAATAATGGCGCTTAAAGCTAATAAATAAGCGTTGATGACCCACTGCGTGAGGCTATTAGTGAGGTTAAGTTCGCGTTGTATAGCGGGTAGGGCGACGGCTAAGGCTGTTTGGTCAATAAATACCAGTGCCAAGGAGCTTGACATGGCGAGTAGGATCCACCACTTACGATTCTTTTCAGCAAATTTAAGCATGATATTTCTTCTTAGCCTTTAAAAATAGACTATCATTTTAGTAAGAGTAACGCTTTCTTAAAAAGCGAAAGAACCGTCCTCAAAAAGCGGAAGGAGCAATTATGCGTATACTCATAAGATTTAGTTTATTGATTGCATTACTGGTTGTGTTCTTAATTATGCATGGTGATAGCTTTGCCGCACGCGGGTGGTTATTACAAAGTTTGTGTAATGATCCTCGACTCTATTGTTTGGTCGTGGCGAGAGGGGAAACTTGGTATACCTTATTTCCCAATCCACAACGACGCGAACTGGTCCAACGTATTAACCGTATGAATACGGGTATTTGGCCGGGAATGAGGATCGCTGCACCCCGAAATCTCGACGCAACTAATTGGATGGAGTATACACCATTTTCCCCCTACCGAGCGCCTACTGGTAGAAAAATGATCGTTTACTCGCCGGCATTAAATGCATGGGCGGCTTACGGCCCGGCAGGAAATATTATTCGCTGGGGACCGGCATCGAGTGGCCAAAATTGGTGTCCGGATTTAGGCAGACCCTGTCATACGCCTTCTGGAAATTTTAAAATCTATGAGAAACGTGGGCCGGGTTGTGCTTCAACTAAATTTCCTAAACCTTACGGCGGCGCGCCGATGCCATACTGCATGTTCTTTAAGGGCGGTTTTGCTATGCATGGTTCGCGCGGAGTGCCTGGCTATAATGCAAGTCATGGTTGCGTGCGCATGTTTGTTGACGATGCTCAGTGGTTAAATAAAGACTTTGCGGACATAGGTACGCAGGTTATTATTTTACCTTATCCATCCAGTCATTATGCGCAAGTCAGTGATGATGATGACGACGACGATGATGATATAGTCAGCAGCAATGATGATTTCGACATGTTCGATACACAGGTAGCGGATAACCAACTGGGAATAACCAATTCGCTCGATGAGCAAGTGGCGACCAGCCAAGAGGATAAAAATCAAACTGAGCTGAAAAAGATCGAAGATGCGATTACTAAGCATGCTTAAGCGTGTCGTGGCCATCTAGTCTATACTACTGGATTGCCGCGCGCTTCGCGCTCGCAATGACGAAATTTTTGTTGCGTTCGCAAAGACGAGGGTGGGGATGCGCTGGCAATGACGAGATGCATTCAAATAATTATTATATCGAATAAATTTTATGTCTTTATCCTCCTTGTTAGATCATTTTTTACCTTGGTTAGATCACTATGGTAGCGTAGTGATTTTTGTTTGGTTAGCCTTAGGAATTTTTGCATTACCCCTACCCGAAGAATCCTTGCTGTTATTGTTGGGATTTTTAATCGCCAAAGGAAAACTTGCCATCGTGCCAAGTTTAGTAGCCGCCTATGCCGGAAGTTGTTGCGGTATCAGCGGAAGTTATGGTTTAGGTTTTGCGACGGGTCATTTTTTGGTGCAAAGCTGGGGTCGATATATAGGATTGACCGAAAAGCGTTATCAACTTGCACACAATTGGTTCGAACGCTTCGGCAAATGGACGTTAGTGATCGGTTATTTTATTCCCGGGGTGCGACATCTGACGGGCTATACGGCCGGCGCGTTGAGATTACCCTTTCGCTATTTTGCACTGTTTGCCTATTCCGGTGCCATTTTATGGGGCAGTCTGTTTATAGGTATCGGTTATCTTTTCCATAACCACTGGCATAGTGCGGCTGAGACCTTGCATACGCATATCAGTATGCTGTTTAAAACTATCTTGTAGCTTTTTCGTTTCCTTAAGTATTTCTTAAGTTTATCCCGATACAGTGGTAGGGAATAAAAATCCGTCCAGAATGCACTATGCCGGGGGATAATATGAAAGAACTAGTCTTAAACACAAAAACCAATTCTCTGTTCAATGTTATTGAATCCGCTTTACAGATAAAAAAAGAAGTAGAAACAACTTCAAAATCTTCATGGTTAGCTACTATTATAACTCCTTCGTTAATAAAAAACTTACAGACAATCGTTAGAGATAAACCTAATCTTAAGCTAAATAATTTTGCAGTATTTTTGCAAGGTCTGGAAGATACGTTACAGGCAGAGATAAATTTAAAGCAAAAGGAAAATTACCAAGAATCAACTGATAGGGTACACCAAGTTTATTGGAAAATTCTCCAACTTTTAACGGGTAAAAACTTAAAACAACGAGCTGAAGTATTGAAGAACACCTTAGTTTATTTAAAATATTTTGAATTCCTTGGAGAAAATAATTTTTCGAATATCAAGGTGGCGAGCATCATTTATAGTTTAGCTCATTCTGAGCCCTTGCATGCCGCTGATATGCTAGTACTTCTCAATCGTTACCAGTTATTAAATGAAGAGAGTCTAGGAAAAATTACAGCGAATCGTAATTTAAATATTAAGTTATTTACTCGTGTGATAGAGAAATTAAGTTTAAGTGGCGGAACAACTCCTCTCTTAAACCAAGCTAACTTAGATAAATTACTAGATAATCCTGAACTTAATTTAAAAATGCTAGCATACTTCATACAAGTAGATGCTGAATCAAAAATCTTAACCCAAAAAATATTTGGTTTTGTTATCAGCAACCTAAGTTTATTAACAGAAACAGAAATTGATTCTACCCAGTTTGCTAATGTAATTTACTTATTGGACAAAGCTGATATTTTAACGCAGGATAATTTTGATATTATTCTTAGCTTAGAACAAATTGATCGCGCGAATTTATTTTCTGTACTTTCTAAATTTAGTGATTCAAATATTTTAGATCAAGAACAATTTTCTAAGTTTTTAGCAGTTTACAATAAAGTTAAAGTTTTTGATAACCAAAATAGGGATTCTAAAGATGATCTTTCGGATTCATTGACAGATGGATTATGTGCTGCATTTCTGAGAATAGCGGTATTAACAAAAAATATTTGTAAAATAATTGTAGAGTTTTTTATGAACAAAATTAAGCTTCATACTGAAAAGCAAGCAGAAGTAAAAACTGATTTAGGTATTGAGACACAAAATTGTAATTCTTTTTTTGTTAGTGCTTGCAGTAAATCTAAAGTTACTGACCCTGGAGCATTGAGAGCAAATATATCGAATACATGCGGAGTTAAATAGCGGGATTATTCCGAGACAAGAGTATTGATCGTCATTGCGAGCGCCGAGGGCGCGCGGCAATCCAGGAAATACTAAACTATGGATGGCCACGCTCATTACATTCGCTCGCCATGACGGTGACAGTCGTAGATATTTCAGAAAATTCCCATTCACACCAGAGTGAAGTGAGTGGGAAATACAAACCACAGCGTATGGTCTGCTGTTTATCGAACAAGGCTTCCGCATAATTGTTCAATTGTTGTTGATGCTGTTGCATGGCATCACTTAAAAATTCTTCGGGTTTGTTTCCTTGGTAATCTGTCGTTTTATAATCAATAATCCAACGTATCTCTGTATTAGAATCAATAAAGGTTCGATCGATAACCCAATTTTGCAGCTTGCCGTGGAGTAACGCGGTGATAGCATATTCCGATTGTGCAGATTGATGTTGTTGACTTAAAATCCAGCGTCCGCGCGCATTGGTTAGGGTTTTTTCCAAACAGACATTCAATTTATCTAAAGCTTCAGGTATTTGCGATGCGAGCAAGCCGTTTTGTGCCAATAAACCAGCAAACATGCTTTGTGAATCGTTTATTTTTTTACTGTCCCAATGTTGTAAACCGTCTTGACTGATTTGATACAGTAAACGATGGATCACGGTTCCCAACACCCGTTCCGGATGTAATTGCCAATGGTAGGAATAAGCTTGTGGCTTTATTTCACGAGATAAATCGAATTGATTAGCAATAGGTGCTTGCCAAGCGGCGGGTAAGCGTTTCAATAAACCTTGCGTGGTTAAGTCTTGCGTAGTTTTTGCTGATGCAGGCGTTAAAATTTCTTCTGGCTTGATATTCAGAATCGGCCACAACTGGCCTAATAATGACAGTGGAGCAGGGGCTTTTATGTCTGCAGCTTCGTCTAGCGTGAATGTGCCTAACAGATGTAAGGATTGCTTAGCACGCGTGCAAGCGACATACAGTAGGCGCGTTAACTCAGCCGCGTTTTTTTGCTTTTCAGCATCGAACAGATAATTATAAATTAAATCTTGTTCTTCATGACTGGCTTTGATCGGCGCGAGTAAAAAATCTTTTTTTGTTGGTGTTAGCATTTTTTCACTATACAACAATAACGGCGATAGCTCAGAGCGGCCACGGCGCTGTAAACCGGGTAAGATGACATGATCAAATTCTAAGCCTTTGGCTTTATGCATGGTCATGACTTCGACTGCATGTGCGGGTGTTGCGGATGTAGTTTGTGTGTAGATATGGCTCAATTCATCACCCAACTTAAAAAAATCTAGTGCTTCGCCTTCCTGTTTAATTTTATTTTCTAGAAAATTAAAGTACGCATGGATATCATCCATTTCTTGCCAGTTAGACAAAGTGGTCGGTCCGCCTAATGCAATCCAGGTTTGTTTAATCCATGACGGTAGAGGAACACGACCTTGTTGTTGCAAGCATTGTTGTAAAACCGGCACGATGCGGCGTAAACGTTGTTTAGTATCGGCACTGAGTAAAGTTTCTTCAAACTGTTGCAACTGTTGCCAAATAGTAAGCGATTTTTTTTTCTCATCGCTACATTGCGTAAACTGAGATAGATCGCTTAATGACAAACCGCCATAAGGTGATCGTAATAAGGCGAGCCATGCGATCCTATCACCAAAATGATGCAGCGCGCGGGTTAAGACGAGTAGATCTTGCACCGCTGATTTTTCGGCGAGACTGTCTATCTCTATAGCTTGATAAGGGATCGCCTCGCGGCGTAAGGCGGATAAAATATTGCGCAAATGACTACGGGCACGAACCAAAATCGCAATGGAGGTTTGGCTATTCTCTTGTTTAATTTTTTGGATAATTTTTAGGATCTGCTCGGCTTCAGCCTGTTCTGCCGAGGCAGTATCATGATTGGTTTGTTGCCAATACGTAAAAACGGCGTTGCTTTGCGTAGCGTGTGAGTAAGCACTTGCCGGTGAATAGCAGACAGTGCCCTGTTCAAGATCATGAGTGTGTGGGAGTAATTGACTAAACTGTTGGTTGACCCAAGCGACGATGCCGGCCGTGGAGCGAAAATTAACCGACAAATTTAAGGTTTGCAGCTGTAGTGTACCTATGCCGCATTGTTGCACCTGTAAAAATAAACCGACTTCGGCTTTACGAAATCGATAGATCGATTGCATGGGATCGCCGACTAAAAATAAGCTACGACCATCCTGGTTTTGCCAGCCGGCCGTTAATTTTTCGATTAAATGTAATTGTGTACTCGAAGTATCTTGAAATTCATCAACCAGTAGATGTTGGATTTGATAATCTAAAGCCAGTGCTAAATCAGTGGGATTTTCAGCTTGACCCAACGCCGCGCTAGCGGCGAGTAGGATCTCAGTATAATCGACTTTTTGCTGTTGTTGAAAAATAATTTTTAAATGTGCTACCAATACCGGTAACAATTCAAACAGTGACTGCAGAATTTGCCATTGTGTATCGGTATAATGTAAAGGCGGTGCTTGCTTTAAAGCGATTAAGGTGTCTTTTATTAAATCTTGTTGACTTAATTGTGCAATTAAATCCAAACATTGTTTTTTTAGACGTTGAATATCTGTCAGTGTCACTTTATCTTTTATTTCATTTTTGGTAGCAAAACCTTCGGTTTTACGTAATTGTTTACGCCAGGTATTCGATTCAGTTAATAACAATTGACTCGCGGTTTGCCAAAAAGTTAAATCATTATCATGGATTAAAGAGGCGAGCTGACGTTGTTCCAATGAAAAATTCAACAATTGCTTAAGTTCCTGTGCTAAGTCTTTACTGATTAGTTGATTTAATTTTTCGACTAATGTTTGGTTAATGTTAAATAAAGCCTGTTCTAAATCTTCGCGTAAATGTTGTTGATGTAGGAGTAAATAATCTAACCATTGTTCACGTCGCGCTAACATCGGAATGAATAAATTTTCTACCCGTTGAAAATCATTATCACAATGACTCAACAAATGACTCAATGAGCTTTGCCAAGGCAATGGTTCTTCAAGTTGTTTGAGTAGTTCTTGTATCGCTAGTCGATAGAGATATTCCGGATGATCAACGGGCGTTAATTTTTCACCGGATCCAGCCAGTAATGGCATTTGTCGGGTTAAGCTTTGGCAAAAACTATCGATGGTGAGTATGCGCAGTCGATTCGGATTGCTTAATAAATTCCACGCTAAGGCTTGATCCTGTACCAATACTTTTTTGGCTAAATAATAACGTTCGGCTTCTTTGCCGGCGGGAGTTTCGGTACTTACTGCTAGTTCTAAGGCTTGCATAATGCGTAAACGCATCTCATTAGCGGCTTTGCGTGTAAAAGTAATAGCAATAATCGCTTCAGGCGTTACGACGCACGCGAGTAACATCAAATAACGACGCACCAATAATTCTGTTTTCCCGGAACCGGCGGGGGCTTGCACTATAAACGATTGATTTGGATCGAGTGCTTGCAGGCGTTGTTTTGCATCGGCTAATTCTATTGAAGGCTTCATACTAAAGTTGTGTTAAATGACGGATGATTAATTCGACACAGCAATTTTAGATCACAATGTCGACACGTAGTCGGGCCGTGTTTGGGATTGACATCGGAGGCACCCTGTTGGAATTCTATGGCGAGTTTTTCTAGAGAAGTTTGCCAATGCTTGAGCAGATCCGACCAATCATTTAAAACCAAAGTAGTTTTTAATTTTTTTAAAGGCGTGAGTTGCTGCAGTGCCGATGCTTCTGCGCTGATTCCTTGTAGTGTAATTTTATTACTGCGTAAATGCATGATGGCAAAGCTGCGTACGGTTTCTGGATAGCTTAAACAATACAAGGGTAATTGCGGATAATCACAACGTTCTGCTAACCAATCTATTTTACACGGTACACCGGTTTTGTAATCAATAACCATATAGTGTGTTGCGCTGAGCTTGTCGATGCGATCTATTCTTAGTTTGAAAGATAATGGGCCCAGCGCTAATTGTGTTTTTGTTTCATGTTGCGTTTGCGTAAAAGCGGGACGTTGTTTTTCTAAAGCGATGACGTTACTTAATAACGTTTGTAAGCGTCGCCGTTCGATGTCGATAAAAAAAGCTTTAAAAACCAGGGGTCGTTTTTTACTCAATAAGCTTAAGCAATGGTCAATTGCGTCATTAATGATTTTCTCGAGAGCGCTAGGTGTAAGCTGCAATAGACTTGCTTGATCCTCGACGATATTCCAAAATTGTTCTAATACTTGGTGTAACAGATTACCACGCTCTCTTGCATTAAGACCGTTTTGCGGGAAGGAATGAAACTGTGCTTTTAAGCGCCAGCGTGCATAGGCTTGGAACGGACATGCGGCTTGTGATTGCAAAAGTTGTGTGCTCGCGCGGAAGTCATCTTCAGCCGCTAATGGCACGGGTTCATCTCGATAATATTCCCATTGTTGTCTGGCCATTATTTTTTTTGCTAAACTTTGATAGGCTGGAAGTTTCAGATCGCTCAATTCGATTTTTGGTATGGATTTAATTAAGACACTAGGACGTAACATCTGATCCAAATGCTGTGCTGGATGACTGAAAATAATGTTTTTGCTACTGCCGATCAAATTTTTCGTAAGTAGCGAAGCAAAATAGTATTCTCGTTCACTCGAAGCATAAGGTATTTGATGTGTGTGTTGTAAAGCGTAAGGAATAAATGGATTAGGTTTTGCGACTGCTGGCCAAGTTCTATCATCGAGTCCTATGACCCATAATGCATCAAAATACAAGCCGGCGCTGTCCAGTAATCCTAACACTTGTATCGGCGCTTCATGTAATGTTTTGTTCTGGAACAAGATGTTGGCAATTAATTCGTGTAATTGTTGCAATGCTTCTGCCTGCGATATTTCACCAAGTATAAAATCTAAATTGGCGAGCTCTGTCAGCAATTCAGACCAGCGTTCCAACAATTGAAATTCACTATTTAATAAACCATCGCCTGGCCAGGCTAAGGCATGAAGTTTTTTAGCAAAATATTCTGACCAAAAACTTGGCTTAGCTAAAAAATGCGCTGGATATTTTTTTATTATGGGAATGACCGCTGCAATTAAACCACTTAAAAGCGGGCAGGCTAGTTGGTCACTGATCCTAAGTAGTTGAGCTAAGCTCAATCTATTTTCAGCCGTGCAACGCAGCGTGACATCAAGTTGTGCACGTGCGGCTTGTTCTTGTTGTGAACCTCCTAAATAGGGAGAGCGTAGCAATGCATTAATTTGTGAAAATGCATTGATGTATTCTAAGTTGAGTATTTGTGTGGCAGTCTGAATCAAGCCAAATGTTATTAATGGATTACCTGCAGCGATGTTAAAAGGTGGAGGCTGGATATCATTAGGAGCTAACTCAGTGAATACTTCGCTGAAGATATTAAATAAATGGCTGCGTTGCTCAACTAGATTGGGAATGATACAGGCGATATTTTTTTTACCTTGTTGCCAGGACTGATATGCCCAGAGTGCCATCGTATGATACTCAGTTTCTTTATCACTTAAGGGTAGGCGTTGGCGTTTAGTTTCCGCATGAATCGGCGCATAATGGCAAATCTCACAGTGTTGTTCTTCCAAGATCTTCAGTAGTTTTTTATATTGCGGATTTATTTCATTAAACCCAAGCAGGAAAATTCGTGGTGGAGGTTTTAATATTTTTTTGCTGAATAATAGGATGAAGTGGTTAAGTGCAGTGGATAAATCGACAGTGCGATGACTTTGACAAAAGCTGACGAAGTGCCTGGCCCAGGCTTGCCAGGTTTCAGTTTCATTGCTTTGTTTAAAGTGACTGCTTTGATAATCGAGTTGCGCTTGTTGCAGTAATTGCCATGCTTGCTGAGCATTTTTCGCAGTATGAGCGGTATTTAAAAAAGAATAAGCGGATTGCTGAATAATGTTTTTCCATATCAAACATTCTTGTGATTTATTAAGTAAACGCAAACAAAAACCAGTTTGCTCGATGAATTGTTTTTCCCAAAGCGTTTCTAACCAGTGTGTAAAAGTAAAAAATTGTGGTGTAGACCAAACCTGTTTTTTTTGTGTTTGTTGATATCGCGCATAAGCTTTATGTAAAAATGGAATTAAGCGTTTATTACCGGTCAGTAATAAATCCTCGGGATTCAACATTTCGAAAAGTTTGTTATAAATTTCCATAGACTACCTATTGACAAGCTTAAGTTTAGCTAAGAATGGTCAGGACTTTTGCACAAGTTGAGTTAATTTAATTTATTCTAGGTAATCTTAACAGCAGAAAAAATAATTTTCTGATTGACAGGGTATAACTATTTGAAAAAAGGGATTTTTTATCTTTTGTTTAAAGCTTGTACAAATTGTAACGATGACTTATAAATCAAGGTTTTTACTAGCTTCCCCCAACTCTGTCCACAAAGTTATTCACAGAATCTGTGGGTAAGCATGAATTTGTCATCCTATTGCCTAATAATTAAACATTTTTATCCATGTGTGACTTGCAGTGTGGAATGCGAAAATCAATTTGCTTATTTTTAAAAGTATTCTATACTCATGCTTTGGTTATAAAAACCAAAACGTTGCAAAGGGAGTTTCAGCGTGTTCTTAAGAGGTATGGCATTAATTTTTGCTATAGTTTTTATTCTATTAGGCATACTCGGCTTTATTCCTCCTATTACACCCAATCATGTGTTGTTCAATTTTTTTACAGTCGGTATTTTATTGAACATCTTTTATATATTAATCGGTCTGCTGGCCTTGTCTGCTAGCGGTTCGATGTTTTATGCGCGTTTGTATTTTAAATTTTTTGGGATTATCTTTGCCGTAATTGCCATCTGGGGTTTTGCTATGAATGGCAACTTAAGGCTCATCCAAATTAATATCTCGGATAGTTTTTTCTATCTGCTAATGGCCATCATTGCGCTGTATTTGGGCTTTACCAGTAAATTGCCGCGTTCTTATGCGCACTAACCAGAGCTAAGCGAACTCTCATGACCAGCGAATTTAATGAGCTTGGGTCCTCAGTGTTACATTTCCTAAATTGACGCATCACTTACTGCTCGCGATGACGATCAATTAAGTTTAAGCTACCTTAGCATGTTTGACATGCACCGCATCGTTTTCCAAATCAAATTCACAAACATCGTTAGCCTTGAGCGCATTAATTTCTTGGTAAGCAGCAAAAATATGGCTGAGTTTGGAACCGGACTCGGAAAAGGCCCAATACTGATCTTTAAGTTTCAATAAGGCGGGTCCTATATCGAAGTCTTGCCTATCTAATACTCTTTCTAGGGCATGTGCTGCTTCCAATTTTTGCGGTGTCGAGCAGCGCCATTTGAAAAAGGAAAATTTAGTGGTGTAGGTGACTTTCTTAGCTTTTAGGTCTTCAAGCTCATATAAATAATAACTAAATAATTTATCAGTAACGATTTTCAAATTATTAGGTCTTTCGGCAAAAAAGTCTTTATTAAAGTAAATTAATAACAGTGCAAAACAATTTAATGTCACTTTATCAAATAACACTTGGTCTTCGCTGGTTTCTATCGACCATCGAGCAAATTGTTCGAGTATAAAATAGGCGGATAAATCCTGTACCGTGATTAGCGCTTCATTGTTTACCGAATCGGCGAGAAAGTTTAAAACATTTTTCATTATAAAAGGATATTTAGCGCAGGTAGGTCGAAAAATATAATTTTCATCATTATCTTTTTCTGTTAATAAATCAGCGAAAATGTTGATGCCTAGTAACTCAATATGTTTATCTATAAACTTGAGTAGTGCAGAGATTGCCGTACGATCTTCAATTCGTGCAGTCACTGATAAGACACTTTTTCTATAGTCGTAGCGACCACCAAAAAATACTGCATTGGCAGCCTCTTTATCATGGATGCTTTTAAAAATAAAATCCTGTAAGGTCTCTTGGTTGAAAAGATTAATATTGTCAGATAAAAATTCTAATAGTAACTCAACCACTTTAGGTTGGTAGGTGGCTGCTACCATTAATGCATTACATTTATTTTTGTCATGTGCTATAAGAAATTGGTTAATAAACTTAGCTGAAAAAATTTCGGGTCGGCTTTGAATAAAGTTCAGGAAAAATCTAACAACTTCAGGCTTGTATTTTGCTGCTATCATTAATGTGGTAATTCCATTTTTATCGTGTTCTAAAAAAAGTTGGTTAAGATAATCTGCTGAAAATATCTCAGGATGTTTAATAATAAAATTTAGGATATGTATCGCAGCCTCATATTGATTGCGCGCGGCTAACATCAAACTATTATAGGCTAACTCATTTTGTTCTATGATTAATTTTGGCCAAGTTTCTCGAGTAATGAGTTGAGGATTTTTTTCAAATAATTCAAATATAAACGCTAAGGATTTAGCTTTATCTCGGGCTAAGTACATCAATAAAGTAAATCCAGACTTATGTTTTTCCAAGAAGATCTGCTCTAGGCTTACCGGAATCACACCCTCTGGTTGTGCTCGAATAAAATTTATAAGAGACAAGAAGGCTTCAGGATGATGACGTGCTAACAGTAAACTGTTACACCCTTTTTGGTTTTCAGTAAATAATATGTTTTCAATATGCAATTTAAAAAATTTAAAATTACCAATAAAGTTTAAAATGGTTGAAACAAAATATGGCTGAAATTCAGCAGCAAGCATTAGAATGTTGTAGTTTATTAGATTTGTGTCTAGAAATAATTTAATCAGGATTTCTTCAGGGAATAAGCTAATATGTTTATTGATAAATTGAACTAAATATTGTAAAACTATAGGCTGATAGCGTGCAGCCAGCATTAAAATCGTAAAGCCATCTGGATCCTTGTCTAAAAACATTTTCCAGAGAATTTTACGATTAAAACTTTCGATATTTTCAGATATAAATTTTAATATGTAAAATGCGGCTTCTGCTTGATTTTTCACTGCCAGCACTAATGCTGTGCAAGTTTGTTTAGAATTTTCAATAAATAATAATTTACGCAAGGTTTCCCCGTCAATTTTTATATGCTCGGTTATGAACGATAAAACACTTTGTATCCGATCCGGATGATCGCGCGCCGTTAAGGTTACAGCGGTATAGCTATCCTTTTGCTTCTGCGTAAATAGATTTCGCAATGTATCATTAGCAAAACGACCGATGTGTGTGCTTAAAAAACCTAAAATAGCGCCGATTGCTTCGGCTTGCTTACTAGCAGCTAACATAAGTACATTGCAATTATTGGTGCTTTCTAAAAAAAAGTTTTGTAATATTGTATGGTCCAAATCTTGTATATTGTTACCAATAAAATCTAATAGCATTTCTACTGCATTGGCATGATAAATAGCGGCTATCATTAACGCATTTAAATTGTCTTTGTTTTTCATCAAAAACATTTTTTCAATTAATTTCGGAGCATAGATATCGTTATATTTTTTAAGAAAAATTAGGATAGCTTCTAAAAAATCTGGACTATATTGTGCGGCAAACATGAGTAGGTTAAATCCAGATTGATTCTTTACGAGAAAGGCGTCGGCTATTTTTCCAATAATAAAATGTTTACGGTTTAAATCTAAGCGAATGATTAACTGAAAGACTTGTAGGATTTCTGTAGGAGATTCACCACAAATTTTTAGCTGCCGCGTTAAATAATCAATAAAGGCTGAGCAATTTTTGGTAAAAATTTTGTGTTTGCTTATTTTTTGATAATACTTAGGAAATCTACTGTTTAATTCTACTAATTGCTCCACTAAATCAGCATATCTTTCTTCTTTAAAAAGTTTAGAAATAAGTTCGGCGGGCGAATGTAAAGAATGGGGTTTTAAAAATAAATTATGACAAGCACTATCAATTAAGGTATTTATTTTTGGCACGGTGACAAAGTAGTTCTGATCAGACAGGGCAGAGAAAAAAGATCGGTATATCTTTTCCCAATCAAGATTAACTAGGCTAAAGACGAGAGGATTTTTTTTATCGCGAAAGATTTTAAAATAAGTTAGCCAATTATTGGGATGATTGGGAATTGTGTTGATATAATTGGGTAAAAAGCGGCTAATCAAATGAATGATCTTTTCTTTCATTTCCAGACTCAAACCATTTTTATTATTTTTCTCACTTTCTAATTCTGGAATAAATTCCATAAAAGCTGCTATTAATAAAGAGGGTAAATGATAGGGTGTAAATTTTTTATAAAATGCTTGTTGCAAGGTGCATCTAATTGTCTTGTCAGGTAAAGCTCCGATGTAATTGTCCTCAGGAAAATTGGCCTTTATGCCTAGACCATCGATAGCTGCGATGACACTAATACGATTCCAGGCGTGAACTTCGGGAATTTTACCCTCTTCAGAGGCTTTGGGTGCGAGGATAACTGAAGCCACTTCTTCGACTAAGTTTTTACGGACAGTACAAAGTAGTTCTGCTAAGTTGCGCGATTTATAAAATGAGTCGACAATAATATTAACCCGATTATGAAAACCTTCGCTACAGTAGTCGATGTCTTCGGTTAATTTATTAACAATAGCTAGACGCTTATCCGAGGAAAGTTTACCTAATTCGGAATCTAAATTCCCTTGTAGACGATGAAAAATGAGTTGCAATTGTTTCAGTAATAATGATTTTGCCCGATAATTGGATGCTTCATTTAAATGATTATCAAAAATATTTTTTGGTAATTTATTATCAACTTGGCAAATAATTTTTTGTAAATTAGCTAACCAATTTTTAGGTAAAATAGGTAGTTTAGAAAGTTCAATGACTGGAGGCGGTTGATAAGCAAAAACAAGGTTTTTATTAAAGGCAGAATCTACTGGGTATTTTTCTAACATGTAATATCCCTTTGATGTTATGGCAAAATTAATTATTTTCTAAGAAGAATTAAGATAAGAATATCAGGTCAATTTTATATTCACAATAGCGCCAAGATTAAAAAAATTAAATATAATTTAAATTTTTAATATTTTAATTAATATGCGAATAGTTAATATAAATATTTTTTAAATTGGCCAAGTTTGTTGTACATAAGCCCCTTGCCAAAATTGCCATTCACACAACGTGGCTTGTCTAAATGCGAGTAACATTTTTTGTTGACATGGAATACTAGCAGGCATGGCAAGATCATTAAGTGTCGTTATCATTTGTTCCACGGAATAATTAAATTCTTGACTGGAATATAAATCGATCCATTCTTGATAAGGATTATGCGGAATTTTTTTGGCGCCGGCACGGAGTCCTACTTGTTGATAAACCCAAAAACAGGGTAGTAAACTAGCAACGGCTTCTTCTACTGGGGCGTTGCTTGCCATACGCAATAAATAATTGGTATACATAAAGCAAAACGGACTTTGTTTATTGCCAGTAGAGGTAGTGCTAGCATATTTTTTTAAAACGTTTACATGTAGATCACGTTCAGCTTTAAGTGCATTCATGGCAAATTGCATAAATAATTCGCTTTGCTGATCGTGTGGTAGTCGTGTGGAGGTAAGTGCGAGTGCTTTTGAAAAATCTGCAAGATATAAGGCATCTTGTTTTAAATAAAAAATAAATGTTTCTAAAGCTAAATTACCTTGCGCCAGCTCCTGATTAAAAGGATGCTGATAGATTTTAGGCATGATGTCCGCCACAGCATCTTTAAGTTGATTAAACATGTTGTTCTACCTTCTGTAAAAGAGTTTCTCGATGAAGATTTTGAGTATTGGAACAAGGGTTTATTGAACATCAGACACGCATCAGTACATCCCTGTTTACTAAGGTCTTCTATTCAACAAACTTTTATTCCTCGACAGTTTGTATTTACGAAACTTCTGTAAAAAATAAAAATGCTGGACTGGGCCTTGACCATGACCCAGTTTTAAATCTTTTGCGGCTAAAATACATTGCGTCAAATAATTTTTCGCTTTAACAATGGCGTTAATTAAACTTTCACCTTGAGCTAAATACGAAGCGATCGCAGCCGATAATGTGCAACCGGTACCATGTGTATTTTTAGTATTGATACGTTGCGTTGCAAAGCGGTGTATTTGTTGTTGTGGATAATCATAAAGAAAATCCGTTGAGAGCGTCGTTTTTAAATGTCCACCTTTAAGCAATATCGAAACTTTGTAACGTGTTGCGAGCAGTATGGCGGCAGCTTGCATGCTGTGCTCGTCGTTAATGTTAAGGGATAAGATCGATTCGGCTTCTGGAATATTGGGCGTTATCAGTGTTGCCAATGGGAATAAATCATTCACTAAAGCTCGTATGGCTTCTGGTTTTAATAAGGCATGACCGGTTTGAGAAATCATCACCGGATCAAGCACAATAAATGTCGGTTGGTATTTTTTTAAGTTAGCAGCGACTAAATGGATAATATCTTCATGATACAGCATGCCGAGTTTAACGGCGCTTATAGACAAATCAGTAAATACCGCATCGATTTGTTGCTGAATAAAAGCTAATGGAATTTCTTGTATCGCGGTAACCGATTGTGTGTTTTGTGCGACTAAGATGGTAATGATACTCGCTGCATAGCTACCCGTGGCGGATATCGCTTTGATGTCGGCTTGACTGCCGGCACCACCAGAAGGATCGGTGCCAGCAATACTGACGACTTGTGCTAGCGAGGAGTTACGCGGTGACATGACGGCTTTGCAAAATAGTTTGCGCTAATTTTTGACTCATAAGTTGAGGATCGCTTGCCGAAAAAATAGCCGATGCCATAGCTACGCCAGCCACACCCGTTGCTAATACCGATTGAAGATTTTGAGTATTGATGCCGCCTATAGCTATGACTGGAGCACCCAGAGCCGCATTAATATTTTTTAAATTGGCAATGCCGAGCGGTGCTGTGGCATATTTTTTGGTAGCCGTCGCAAAGACCGGACCGACACCAAAATAATCGCAATCATAATGGCAACATTGTTGTGCCTGTTGAATATTTTCAATCGTGAGACCAATGACTTTTTTACTGCCTAATTGTTGACGCACCGTGGTATAAGCTTTATCCATTTGTCCGATGTGTACGCCATCGGCATCAATGGCGAGTGCAATATCCGGATGATCATTAATGATTAAAGGAATATGTCGCACACGCAATAAGCGTAATAGTTGTTTGCCAGTGCGCATGATATTTTCTGGTGTTTGATTTTTCATCCGTAGTTGCACGCAACTAATACCCGTCGTTATCACTTGCTCAACGGCATCGATGATGGATAAGGGCGCACACGCTGCTTCATCGGCAATCAAATAATAAGAATAATCAATCGTCATACAACAACACTTGTCTTTTTAAGTAAGCTTTGTATCTGATCTTTTTGCACGGTATAAAGACTATCGAGTAATTGCGTATAAAAACTTCCCGGGCCATGGGATTTTTTTTCGGCAATTTCACTTACCAGTCCCATCCAGGCCATGGCATGCACGGCCGCATTAAATCGATGCGGATTCACGGCTAAAAAACTGGCAATCATGGCGGTTAAGGAACATCCCATACCCACAACTTTAGTGAGTAGTGGTGTTCCATAATCCAGTGCAACGGACATAGCCTCATTGACAATAAAATCGATTTTTCCGCTGACCACCACGATACATTGGTATTGTTGTGCTAAAGTTTGCGCGGATGTAACAGCATTGCTACTGGCTTGCGTGGTATCGACGCCTTTGGTGGTGATGGAGGTATCGAGCAAAGCCATAATTTCTGAAGCATTACCGCGAATAACTGTGACACCGCGCTTAATAATGCTTGAGGCCGCAGCGGTGCGGTAGGTACTGGCGCCAGCACCCACCGGATCGAATATGATAGGAATACCGCGTTTTAAAGCAGCTAATTGAGCTTTTTCTATAGCCGCTAGCCAAGTTTGATCAAGTGTACCAATATTTATCACTAAGGCTTGTGCCAGGTGGATAATATCCTCTAATTCTTCTTGTGCATGTGCCATAATCGGCGCAGCACCTAAGGCTAGTAACATATTAGCCGTCGTCGGCATAACAACTAGATTGGTAATATTGTGAATTAATGGATGGGTGTGACGGATTAAATCGACGTCATGGAATAACGATGCTAGCGTGAATGCGCTACTGGAGGGTGACGTTAATTTGTCTAAACAATTTTTTGTTTTCAATGCACTTCTTCCTACGCAGGTCTTAGCCTGATCAGGTTATGAGGGTTGAATGGGAACATTCTCTCAGCCTAGAAAGTGTCTGAAATGTAGACGCTTCCTTTAGGGCACCCCTGGTGACTTGTCTATTAGACACGAATTAACGAGTCGGATCAAGCCACTTATCTGACCCGTTATTGCGAGCACCGAAACTTTAACTCGTCATTGCGAGCACCGTAGGTGCGCGGCAATCCAGACTTCGCTCGCCATGACGGGCAGTTTACTGCTATAGTTTGGCTATGGAAAATCAAACGCTTAAGTCAATATGTGAGGCCGCTATTCTTGCTGCCGGTGAGCCGGTGAGCATCGAGCGCTTGTTAGATTTATTTAGCCTAGAAGAACGCCCGACAAAATCTAACCTAAAGAAAGTTCTCCTGGAATTAAGTGAAGATTATCAAGACCGCGGTATCCAATTAAAGCAATTGGCCAGCGGTTATTGTTTCCAAACGACGAGTACCTTAAACGAGTGGGTCAAACGACTCTGGCCGGAAAAACCACCCCGATATTCACATGCCTTTTTAGAAACCTTAAGTATCATTGCTTACAAGCAACCGGTGACACGTGGCGACATTGAAGCGATACGTGGTGTCGGGGTAAATCCAACTATTATAAAAACTTTATTGGAGCAAGAATGGATACAGGTGGTGGGGCAACGTGAGGTTCCGGGACGACCTAATCTGTATGCGACATCGACCTTATTTCTTGATCATTTTGGCTTAAAAGAGTTAGCGGAATTGCCGCCTTTTCCTTTGCCTGGGATTACTGAGCCTAGTGAGATTGCACTGGCGACTGATCATGAATCGAATGCTTCGCTCGATGTCCTTGAAAATTAGACTTATGTCTAACCATGAAATCAGGTCTATCACGCAGGTTATGTAAATGCTTTATTCTTTTGAAGATAGACATCCTACACTATTAGGCGAAGCTATTTTTATTGCCGAGAGTGCAGATGTCATTGGCTCAGTCATCATTCACAATCATGTCATTATTTTACCGCAAGCGGTAGTCCGTGCAGATAATACCGTGATAGAAATCGGCGAAAATACCAATATCCAAGACGGAGCGGTGTTGCATACCGATCCGGATATGCCGATGCATATTGGTAGGAATGTAACGATTGCTCATCATACCATGGTGCATGCGCGTGCAGTGGGCGATTATTCTGTGGTCGCCATCGGCGCTAAAATATTAAATAACGCCGTGATTGGTAAACACTGCTTGATTGCCGCGAATGCCTTGGTGTTAGAGAATCAGCATATTCCCGATGGCTCCTTGGTGATGGGTTCACCAGGAAAAATAAAACCATTGTCACCCCAGCAAATAGCGGATATGCAATGGTATGCACAACATTATGTAGACAAGATTCATCGTTATCAAAAAGGACTTAAACGATTTGATCCCAAGCAGAGTAAAGTTAAAGCCGACTAAACTAAAAAATAATAAGATTTTTTTTAGTTTTATCCTTTTATTCTATGGTTTTGTATCGTGCGTGCGGGCGGGTGAGTTAGGTCATTTTATTCCAAGTAGTTGGGACATTCGAAGCTTTATCTCACCGCCCCCGGGAATTTACTTTACTTTATACAACTATTTATATAGCAGTAATGATTTAAAAGATCGCAATGGAAATTCTATTCAATCGGCGGTTATTAATGGAGTGCCGACGCAGCTTAATATTGATGTGAATACTTTTTTTACGGCACCTACTTTTCTTTGGTCATCCAACAAAAAACTATTCGGCGCTAATTATGCATTGCTGGTCATACAACCGATTGCTAACCCTTCGTTACAAGCTTTTTTGCAAATCCAAAATACCGGAATCGCCGCAAACCAATCCAGTTGGGGTTTTGGTGATCTTTATTTGCGACCGATTTGGTTGACTTGGCATTGGCCTAATCTGGATCTTTCAGCTTCATACGCGCTATATGCGCCGAGTGGACGTTATGCACGTTTCGATCGCAATAATATTGGTTTAGGTTTTTGGACGAATGAGTTACAACTCGCCAGTGGTTTTTACTTTGATAAGCAACACTCTCTGGCGTTTTTATTAACCGCTACTTACGATATCAATCAACGAAAAACCGATGTGGATATTAAGCCCGGAAATTATTTTTCATTAAATTGGGGGATCAGTAAATATATTACGCTCGATCAAGGAATCTTAGAAATCGGTATTCCCGGCTATGATCAATGGCAGGTGAGTCATGATAGTGGATCAGCATTATTAGCGAATCTCGCCGCCACTGATCAAGTGCATGCAGCTGGTGCACAGCTAGGTTATACGGTTAGTCCATGGAATTTAACTATGACTGGAAAGTTTATGCAGGAGTTTAATGCTAAAGCGCGTTTTCAAGGTAGAGTTTATACCTTATCGATAAGTTACCAATTCTAACCAAACAATCGTAAGAAATTAAAAATATCACCGTCATGGCGAGCGAATGCAATGAGCGCGGCCATCCATGGATTGCCACGCACCTACGGTGCTCGCAATGACGGTATATTTTAGATGTTCGCAATGCAATAATATTTTAGGTGCTTGTAATGACGACGAGCGTAATATATTAAATCATTCGTTGCCTATGCATCGGAAGCAATCGGTGTCATGATATTAAACATAAAAGGGAAGTCATCCAATAAGCTCATGAATTCGCTTAATTTATTTTTATCACCTTGAATCTGTATGCTCCCATCTTGTAACGCTTGCTCGATGGTCTTTTGTTTCAATAGTATGGTATTTAATGTATCTCGGCTTAAATTTATCGTCGCATCGGCATAAGAAACTTGTTTATTCGGTGTATAAATTAGTACCGAATTTTCGAGGCTTAGGCCGTAATGTTGGTTCCTATCAGTAAAATTTAAATTAAATCCCATTTTTTTGTTTTGCGCTTTTGCTGCATTTATGCGTATACCCATGTAATCTAAAATCATGGGAATCGGTATGGCTTTTAATACTTCTGGTGTAATGGGACCTTTCATAATGGTTTCAGGCTTACCATGACGTAACTCAAATGCACCCACTAAATATTCATTGCGCCAAGTCGCATTCTCGGTTTGATAACCTAATTGTTCGAGCGCATCGGCTTCGAGTAGACGTGCTTTTTGATTATTCGGATCGGCAAACACGAGATTATTTAACACCTGTGCCACCCAACGATAATTGCCATTTTTATAATCTTGCTGTGCTTTGTTGAGGACAGCGGAAGCACCCCCCATATATTCAATAGTTTTTTGACTCGTCTCAACGGAAGGAAGTGGATCCAAATGAGTGGGATTAGAATCATACCAACCGAGATAAAATTGATAAATGGCTTTGGCATTTTGCGAAAGTGAACCATAGTAACCGCGGTTAAACCATTCATCTGCCAGCTCCGGCGGAAAGTTCATGTGAGACGCTAAATCGTTAGCCGTGTAACCCTTATTAATTAAATTCAAGGTTTGATCATGGATAAATTTATATAAGTCGCGTTGTTTGCGTAACATATTGGTTAAATGCGTTTGGTCCCAGACCGGCCAGGTATGTTGAAAAAAAATTACGTCGGTTTTGTTGCTAAACAATTCGATGGCTTCATCGAGCGCTTTCCACCAAGCCACGGCATCACGTATGCTTGCGCCACGTAAGGTATAGAGATTATGCATGGTATGCGTGGCATCTTCTGCCATACATAGCGCTTTAAATTGCGGAAAATAGATGATCATTTCCGCGGGTGCTTCGGTGTGTGGCGCCATTTGAAAGATCATTTCTACACCATCAATGATTTTTCTCTCGCCAGTTTTTTTAATCAGATCCGTAGGAGCGACCAGCGTAATTTCACCTAATGAAAGCGTTTTTCCTATTCCCGCATCCACTTGCCCAGTTGTGCTACGCGGCAAAATATGTCCATACATATACATTGCGCGTCGATTCATGGCATTCCCAGCATAAACATTTTCACTGACGGCATGCTCTAAAAATCCTTCCGGTGCTAAAACCTTTATTCTGCCAGAGCTGACATCTTTTTCTGAAATAACGCCCAATACACCACCAAAATGATCGGCATGACTATGTGTAAAGATTACGGCTTTGATGGGTTTTTTAGGTCGATGTTGATAATAAAGCTCTAAAGCGGCTTTGGCCGTTTCTGCGCTGAGTAGCGGATCGATAATAATGATGCCGGTTTTGCCTTCAATAATATCCATGTTGGCTAAATCAAAACCGCGCACTTGATAAATAGAATCGGTTACTTGATATAAACCGTTATTCATATTAAGTTGTGCTTGACGCCACAAACTAGGGTTAACCGTAAAAGGCGCGTCATTGTCCGTTAAAAACTCATAAGCTCGTAGTGACCAAACCGTTTGCTGTTCTTTATTTTTAATCGACAATGCCGGAAAGGAAGCAATAAATCCTTTTTTAGCCAGACTATAATCATCCCGTCGCTCAAAAGGAAGTTTATTTAGCACCGCTTGGTTGAGTGTTTTTGTCTGCGCACTAGCCGGTTTCGAGCCATCGGCATTTTTAAAGAAATGCGTGGCGGCGGGTTGATAAATAATCGTATTATGGGTTTGCGTGTAAGTGGTTACCGCGGTGAGTATTAATAATACGGTAATGAATATTCTGGGTAGCATACAACTCCTGTTGCGAACTTTTCATCCTGAAAAGCAGTCTTAAGTATACCATTAACAATTGTTGCAAGAAATCTTTGTTCGAAAGTGAAAAAGAAATACAAACAGGGATTTTTAATTTAGCATAATATGAGAGGATTAACCGGTTAGCTTGTATGAATGAAAAAATCCAAAAAGTATTGGCCAATTTAGGTATCGGTTCGCGTCGCGAAATTGAGCGTTGGATCCGCGAAGGTCGAATTCGTATTAATCATCAGCTTGCTAAGCTGGGTGATAGAATTGATTTGACGGCAAAAATCTTGATCGATGGTAAGCCGGTACCTTTAGTCCCCGCGACTGATTTTCAACGTCGCGTGTTGATCTATCATAAGCCTGAGGGTGAGATCTGTGCACGGTCAGATCCTGAAGGTCGACCGACAGTATTTGAACATTTGCCACGTTTGCGCGGTCAACGCTGGATCATGATTGGTCGTTTAGATATTAACACCCTAGGTTTATTAGTGTTTACCAATGATGGCGAATTAGCGCATCGTCTATCGCATCCTTCTTACGAGATTGAAAGAGAATACGCCGTGCGTGTACTCGGAAAAGTCGATGAGAAAATTTTGGATCGTTTGAAAAATGGAGTGAAACTAGAAGACGGCATGGCAGCGTTTACACGGATTGAAGAGCGAGGTGGATCCGGTGCTAATCATTGGTATCATGTGGTGCTGAAAGAAGGGCGTAACCGGGAAGTCAGGCGTTTATGGGAATCACAGGGTGTCAATGTCAGTCGTTTGTTGCGCGTACGATTTGGCAATGTGACGTTGCCTGAAGATCTGAGCAGAGGCCAATACCGTGAATTAAAAGCCGACGAGATGCAGAAATTAGCGCGTTTAGTCGGTTTAGATTAAATTAGAGGAGATTTGGTTATGAGAAAGAAAAAAATTTTGAATAAAAAAAAACCTAGTGACATAAAAATAGTTTATGCATCAAAATCCGAAGTAGAAAGAGCTACAAAAAAATGCTTGGAAAAATATCCGGATGTGTTTAAAGAATTAGCAAAGCGTTAATGCATATGCATAAAATAAAGACGCTAACCATTGATGAAGTTATTAAAGTCCACGATGACATTCTGAATAACTCAGGCGGGCTTGCGGGTATTTCCTTGCACAAATCCTTAGAGGCTGCCCTAAATCGTGCTGAAAATTATTCATTCTACGAAGACGTTAATGATCTGTTCGAAATAGCATCTATATATTGTATTGCAATAGCTCAAGGCCATTTATTTAATGATGGAAATAAGCGTACCGCTTTTTCTGTCCTGTATAATTTTTTAGAGATAAATGGCTATGAACTTGATGCAAAGTCAGAAGCTATTGTAGATATTATGTTGAAAGTTGCTGAAAAAAAGTTAACCAAGAAAGAACTTTCAAACTGGATTAAAGAAAATGTCCTAAATTGAAAAACCGACGAGATGCAAAAATTAGCGCGTTTAGTCGGTTTAGATTAGAAAAAGTGCAAGCATTTTAAGTGCTGCGTAATTCTAGATGAGTATCATTAATTTGTTGTTCCGCAAATTCTCTTAAGCTTTTTTGTAATGGCTTGGGTAAAGGTAATTGATCAATATGCTGCAGGAATGCAATATTTTTGGATAATGTAAAAAAACAGCATTTTTTTAACGTTTTAAGCTGGTAACGCCCAAATTGAATTTTAAAATAGCTTAAGGAAATTTTTTCATTTGTAAGCAACTCGGTGAAAAATTCTATTTTTTTATTGTTTGTAATTTCTTCAAGGTAAGCTTTCCAGTGAACAAATTCTGCTTCATTCATGCCTTGTAGAAGATTAAAGTTAGCGTCTTGAAATTTTGCATATTTTCCATGTAAAAATACTTCGTCTAGAAAAGTTTGGTTTTTTTCCAAATCAGCGGGAGAGGCTGGGAACTTCTCGTATGCGTTTTGAAGCTGTAATAATAGCTCGAGCATGGTAAAGAAAGTAGCGTGAGGAGGGCAATTGATGAGCGCCTGAGAAAATTTATCGGAATCCGTTTGCATGCGATTCAATATCCGTTAAAGATTTTAATCTTGATATCATTGACACATTTGATTGATTACCCCCCCCCTCCAGCATTAACTGAAGGAAGGATTTAGTCAATTATTTTAAATTTACATTCTCGGTGCGGGAGCTGGTGTTATTCCAGCAGAAGCTTTACAAGCAAACACATCAATAATTTTTTTAGCATGCTCATATTCTGTGTGCGTCGGGAGTGGATTTATCTTTCTCTTAGATAACAGCGCTATTTTTTCTTCTGCCGATTGGTAACGCTGTAGAAAAGCTGGTTCAGCTTGTTTTTGCTCTTCAATAAAAGTAAATAATTTCTGCAGCGTATCTAAATAATCGGGCTCTTGTTTCCCGCCGCCGCCGCAATATAAAATGGCATCACAGCCACTTTCAAGACAGCGTTTGACCCTGTCATTCATGGTGGGTGCTATGGATGCTAAGGCATGCATTTCCAATGCATCGCTAAATAGCGGCATAGCAGGTCTAGCCAATTTATGCACAAAAGTGGTGATGGTTTTTTCTGATAACGTAGCAGGTAATTCATCGACTGCTGTATAAATCACATGGGGTATCATCAATCCATCGTAGTTGAGATATTTATAAGGTGGTAAAGAATGTATGCAAATATCCTCTATACTGCGTGTATCAGTAGCCATCTGGATATGTGTATCATTGGTTACTTGTCCATGATCCGGGAAATGTTTTGCGATGGTATACAGGCATCCGTTTATCCCCTTCAAATAATTTGCAAGTAAAGACGTGCTAACTGGTGGATTCCCATACGATCGACCAATTTTTCCAATAATTGCGGCATCGGGATTATACGTATCGAATACCGGTCCATACAAAATATTAATACCCGCTTGACCGAGTTCATAGGCAGTGACAATACCGCATGCCTTGGCTATTTCCAACGCCGCATTTTCCTGACCGGATAGATACAGCTTACGTAAATCGTCGGGTTTCGATAAGGAGCTAAATCCTTCACCGCGGAGTCTTTGCACTAATCCGCCTTCTTGATCAACCGCGATGTCAATATCGGTGCGGAGAACACGAATGGTATCAGCAAATTGTTTTACTTGATCTTGGGTAATGGCGGCTTTTGCTGGATCATTAAAAATAGAAACTTCTCTAATGATAGGATTTTGGATAAGTTCTTTGTATGCTTCACGAGTGGATGCATTGTCTAACCAATCTTGTAACACTATACCTATTGTTAGTATTCCTGACATAATCAGCTCCAGTGTTATTAAATTAGCGATAAAGTGCTGCCAATAATTTTTTTAAGAAATCCTTAAATAAAATGACAGCTTAGAAAGCTTAGCATAATTTATTGGCTATGATTTTAATTTTTATTATTCCAACTCTAGCGTAGGCTTAACTCCAAGGCCTAGTAAAGTTCTAAGCTTGAAAAAAGTACAAGTAATTTGTATTTGCGCGCTATTTAAGCGTATAATCGCCCAGTATTTTCCCTCTGGTTTCATTAAAAGGCTTACAATCTGTGAGTAAACGACCTGTTAATCTTAACTTATTGACCATTCGCTTTCCTATCACGGCGATCGTGTCTATTTTGCATCGAATCTCTGGCTTTTTCTTATTTTTAATTATCCCGGTTTTTTTAGCTGTCGTGGCGCTTACGCTACGGAGTCCAGAGGCTTTTTTTACTGTGCATACGTGCTTTGCATATCCTTTGACTAAATTGATCCTGTTAGCTTTTTTATTTGCGCTTTTTTACCATTTATTTGCCGGTGTACGCCACTTGTTAATGGATGCTGCGATAGGCGAAGAATTGAAGTCCGCGCGTTTTAGCGCCGGTTTGGTTATTGTGCTGGCGATAGGTGTGACGGGTGTGATGGGAATTTATTTATGGTAAAAAAATTAACCAATGTAACCAGTCTGAGCGGTAACGGCATGCGCGATTGGTTAATCCAGCGAACTACGTCGGTTATTTTGGCTACCTATATTATTTTTTTATTGGCGTTCATTCTGTGCCATCAGCCTCTAGATTATGTGACCTGGCAGAGTTTATTCAGTCATCTCGGTATGCGGTTGTTCAGTAGCTTATTTTTATTAAGTTTATTTTGGCATGCTTGGATTGGCATGTGGACGATAGTGACGGACTATATTAAATCAGCGAGTTTACGTTTAATCAGTCAACTCATCATTATCATTGCACTATTCCTCTATTTTATCTGGGGTTTAGTTATTTTCTGGGGCAACTAATTTATGGCCTTACCGACCTACCTATTTGATGCAGTGATCGTTGGTGCCGGTGGCGCGGGTATGCGAGCAGCTTTGCAATTAGCGCATTCGGGTCAGAAAGTCGCACTGATTTCTAAGGTATTCCCGACACGTTCGCACACGGTTTCCGCGCAGGGCGGTATTACTTGTGCCTTAGGTAATGCACATGAAGATGATTGGCGCTGGCATATGTACGATACCGTTAAAGGTTCCGATTACTTAGGTGATCAAGATAGTATTGAATACATGTGCAAAACCGGTCCCGAAGCGGTGTATGAGTTGGAACATATGGGTTTGCCGTTTTCGCGTATGGACTCAGGAAAAATTTATCAGCGTCCCTTTGGCGGTCAATCCAAAAATTTTGGTGGTGATCAAGCAGCGCGTACTTGTGCCGCTGCAGATAGAACCGGTCACGCCTTACTACACACCTTGTATCAGCAAAACCTAAAAGCTAAGACGCATTTTTTCAATGAATGGTACGCTATTGATTTGGTAAAAACGCCGCAAGGTCAAGTCGCTGGATTGACTGCGTTATGCATCGAAACCGGTGAAGTAGTTTTATTTCATAGTCGTGCCACCATTTTAGCGACGGGTGGTGCAGGGAGAATTTTTCAATCGACAACCAATGCGATGATCAATACCGGTGATGGTATTGGTATGGCCTTACGCGCGGGTTTTCCGGTTCAAGATATGGAAATGTGGCAATTTCATCCGACTGGTATTGCCGGTGCCGGGGTATTAGTTACTGAAGGTTGTCGCGGCGAAGGCGGATATCTCATTAATAAAAACGGCGAACGTTTTATGGAACGTTATGCGCCGCACGCGAAAGACTTGGCTTCGCGTGATGTAGTTGCACGCGCCATGGCTTTGGAATTACGTGCCGGAAACGGGTTTAATCCAGAAGGGATCGATTATTTAAAATTAAAATTGGATCATCTCGGCGGGGATATCATTAAAAAACGTTTACCTGGAATTCGAGAATTGGCCTTGACGTTTGCGCATGTGGATCCCATTACTACACCAATACCGGTCGTTCCTACTTGTCATTATATGATGGGCGGAATTCCTACCAATGTTCATGGTCAAGTGATCACGGTTGATATCGAAGGCCAGGATCAAGTTGTTGAAGGCCTCTATGCTGCGGGTGAATGTGCTTGTGTTTCTGTGCATGGTGCGAATCGATTGGGTGGCAACTCGTTGCTTGATTTAATTGTGTTTGGTCGTTCAGCCGGTTTACATGTCGGTGAATCTTTAATTCAGGATGATTTACCGTTACTCAATATTACCCAGGATGATTTAGATGTGGCTTTGAGCCGATTAAACCGTTGGGAGCAATCCAAACACGGTGAAAGTCTAGTTGAGATTCGGCAAGCCATGCAAAAAGTGATGCAAACCGATTTTGGTGTATTTCGTACCGCGAAGTACATGGAAGAAGGCTTAGTCAAATTAAAACAATTGCAAGAACGTTTAAGGCACGCCGTGTTAACTGATCATAGCCAAGTGTTTAATACCGCGCGTGTGGAAGCCTTAGAGCTCGATAACTTAATGGAAGTGGCCTATGCTTCAGCAGTCTCGGCATTAACGCGCGAAGAAAGTCGTGGTGCGCATAGTCGTGAAGATTTCCCCAAACGCGATGATAAAAATTGGTTAAAACATTTACTATACTTTTCTGATGCGGATACTATAGGATTTAGAGCAGTGAATCGGAGACCTAAGACAGTGCCACCGATGGAACTTAAAGAGCGTTCTTATTGATGCAACATAAAAAGATCACCGTCATGGCGAGCGAATGTAATGAGCGCGGCCATCCAGAGATTGCCGCGCACCTACGGTGCTCCAATGGCGAATAAGCGCTACGTGCTCAGAATGACAACACTATTTTTAATTTGACTCTATTATATAAGGTTACTTATTAGGCTAAAAAATTATGCAATTTTCTATTTATCGATATGATCCTGAGATCGACAAAAAGCCTTACATGCAGGATTACACGCTGGAGATCGCGCCCGGTAAAGACATGATGTTATTGGAAGCTTTGGAATGTTTGAAAGAGCACGATCAAAGCTTGAGTTTTCGTCGTTCGTGCCGCGAAGGCGTCTGTGGATCGGATGGCATGAATATTAATGGTAAAAATGGTTTGGCCTGTATCACGCAGGTTTCATCTTTGCGTTCACCGATCGTTTTAAGACCCTTGCCAGGCTTGCCGGTGATCCGTGATTTAGTGGTGGACATGGAACCTTTTATTCGTCAATACGAAAAAGCGCAACCGTATCTCATCAATGATAAAGAACCGCCCGCCAAAGAACGTCTACAATCGCCTGAGCAGCGCGAAAAATTAGACGGACTTTATGAGTGTATTTTATGTGCTTGTTGCACCAGTGCTTGTCCTTCGTACTGGTGGAATCCAGATAAGTTTTTGGGGCCAGCAGCTTTATTGTGGCTCTGTCGCTTTTTGGTGGATAATCGCGATGATGCTAAAGAACAGCGTTTAGCGGAATTAAATGATCTATTTAGTTTATTTCGTTGTCGGACTATTATGAATTGTACCACGGTCTGCCCTAAGGGCCTTAACCCGGCTAAGGCAATAGGTCATATACGTTCAGAGCTTTTAAAAGAAGAAGTATGAAATTTTTGAGGGTAAAATTCAACCATCATGACTGAGCAATTAAAATCGGCACAGGCCTTACAACAAAACTCCTATTTATTTAGTGGGAACGGTAATTATTTAGAAACTCTCTATGAGCAATATTTGCACGACCCGAGTCAACTCAGTGCCGAATGGCAAACCTATTTTGGTCAACTCAGTGATAAAGAAAATGATGTCTCGCATGCCGATATTCGTACTTATTTCACTGAACTCGCGCAACGTCCAGCCGAAAAAAGAGTCACGCATCAGGCCAGCGATTTACAGTATAAGTTACTGGGATTAATTGATGCCTATCGCCGTTATGGACATTATCAAGCACATTTGGATCCCTTAGCACTAGCGCCAAAACGAGAGATTGTCGATTTAAGTTTAGAAAACCATGATATTAGCTTACAAGATTTAACACGCATCGTTAATCTCAATGGCTTACTTGGTTTGCAAAGTGTGACTGCTGAAAGTTTACTGATGCAGCTTAAAAAGATTTATTGCCGCAGCATAGGCTTTGAATATGAACATATTACCGATCATGCACAACGTTCTTGGCTGCAAGAACGTATTGAAACGGTCGCCGGCGGCACACCCAATTTCTCAGCGCAAGTTAAAAAAACTATTTTAAAGGGTTTAATTTACGCGGACGGTTTAGAAAAATTTTTGGGTAATAAATTTGTTGCACAAAAGCGTTTTTCTTTAGAAGGCGGTGACAGTTTAATTCCTCTGCTCGAAGCATTGGTCGCGCATGCCAGCGCCGCTGCGGTGCAAGAAATTGTCATCGGTATGGCTCACCGTGGCAGGTTAAATGTACTGATTAATATCTTAGGTAAATCACCGGCTAAATTGTTCGAAGAATTTGCCGGTAAGTTAACGCAAGAAAATCGTTCCGGCGATGTCAAATATCATAAAGGTTTTGCTGCCGATATAAAGACTGACCATGGTGTGATGCATGTTGCCATGGCGTTTAATCCTTCGCATCTAGAAATAGTTAATCCTGTGGTGGAAGGCTCGGTACGTTCACGTCAAGAGCGTCGTCAAGATAGCAGTAGAAAACAGGTATTACCTTTATTGATTCATGGTGATGCAGCTTTTTCGGGTCAGGGCATCGTGATGGAAAATTTTGAGTTATCGCAAACCGAAGCTTATGGTACCGGCGGGACCTTACATATAGTCCTGAATAATCAACTCGGTTTTACCACCGATCCGCAAAATGCGCGTTCCAGTTGGTATTGTACCGATCCGGCTAAAATTGTTGATGCACCCATTTTTCATGTTAACGGTGACGATCCAGAAGCCGTATTATTTACTTTACAGCTTGCGTTTGATTTTCGACAGACCTTTAAAAAAGATGTGGTCATTGATTTAGTGTGCTATCGCCGTCACGGCCATAATGAAGCCGATGAGCCAGCTGCGACACAACCGTTAATCTACCAAACCATTAAACAATTACCGACCGCAAAGCAACAGTATGCCGATGTCTTAATTAGACTAGGTGTAGTAACTGCCGAAGAAGTTCAACAATGGTCCGATGAATACAGAAATCGTTTAGATAATGGCCAACCCGTTGTGCAACGTCTTACCAGTGATTATGAGAATCCCTATCGTATCGATTGGCGTCCTTATCGCTATCAAGATTGGCGGTCACCGGCGAATACCGCAGTAGATTTAAATCTACTTAAAAAATTAGCGTCGCAAATAGAAACCTTGCCAGCAGGTTTTGTATTGCAAGCACAAGTCGCTAAAATTATGCAAGATCGACGTAAAATGACCGCCGGTGAATTACCATTGAATTGGGGTTATGCTGAAACCATGGCCTACGCTACGTTATTGCAAGAAGATTACGAAGTGCGTTTGTCCGGTCAAGACAGTGAACGCGGAACCTTTTTTCATCGCCATGCCGTGCTACATGATTTTAATACCAATCAAACGATCGTGCCGTTAGCGCAGCTGGCTAAAAACCCAAATGCGTTTACCGTGATTGATTCGATACTTTCGGAAGCCGCGGTGATGGGGTTTGAATATGGTTATGCTATTTCCAACCCGACTAGTTTAGTGATTTGGGAAGCACAATACGGTGATTTTGTTAACGGCGCGCAGGTGGTGATTGATCAGTTCTTAAGCTCCTCCGAACAAAAATGGGGCAGACTGTGTGGTTTAGTTTTATTTCTGCCGCATGGTTATGAAGGTTCGGGACCTGAACATACCTCAGCGCGTTTAGAACGTTTCTTACAACTCTGCGCGCAAGACAACATGCAAGTCTGTGTGCCTAGTACACCAGCGCAGATTTTCCATTGTTTACGACGACAAATGTTACGACCGTATCGAAAACCTTTAATCCTGATGACACCAAAAAGTTTGCTACGACATAAATTAGCCGTATCGACTTTGCAAGAATTAAGCAGCGGTGCTTGGCAATCTATTATTCCCGATAGCGAAATCGATATCAAAAAAGTAAAACGTGTCGTTTTATGTAGTGGTAAGGTCTATTATGATTTACTCGAACAACGTCGCGCACAAAAACGTGAAGATATTGCACTGATACGCATTGAGCAACTGTATCCATTTCCAGACAGTGAGCTAAGTGCTGAACTAAAACGTTACGCTAAAGTAAAAGATATTGTGTGGTGCCAAGAAGAATCTAAAAATCAAGGGGCGTGGTATGGTATCCAACATCACCTTGTTTCGTGTCTAGCAAAAACTCAAACCTTGCGTTATGTCGGTAGACCCGCTTCCGCAGCCCCCGCGGTGGGTTCACCTTTAGTGCACGCAGAAGAACAACAAACCTTGGTTAAAGAAGCTTTAACCTAAAGCTGAGTTAACATTTATAGTAGTAGAGGAATCCAGAGATGAATATTGAAGTAAAAGTTCCGATGTTACCGGAATCGGTTGCTGATGCGACCATCGTCACCTGGCATAAAAAGCCCGGTGAAAAGGTTAAACGGGATGATAATTTAGTCGATCTGGAAACCGACAAAGTTGTTTTAGAAGTACCGGCACCCGCCGACGGCGTGATGGGCGAAATCTTAAAACAAGCAGGAACTGTGGTTAAAGCGGGTGAAATTTTAGCGCATCTAGATACTGACAAGGAAGCTAGTATGAAAACTGAGAAACCTTCTGCATCTACATCTCCATCCGCTGCGACACCCGTCGCAGAAAAACCTAAAACCGCCGATAGTGCTGCCCATTTGGCGGGACCTGCGGCAAGACGCACTGCTGCTGAACAAGATTTACCTTTAGAAAATATTAAAGGTAGTGGCAAATCGGGTCGTGTGACACGAGCCGATGTTTTGCAACAAGCACAGTCACCCGCGGCACCCGCACCGAATCTTTCCAGTCGTATCTCGGACATGTCTGCAGCGGCTACGCATGATAGTAGCGAGCGCTTGGAAAAACGGGTGCCCATGACACGTTTACGTGCGCGTATCGCTGAGCGACTTGTATCCGCACAGCATAATGCGGCTATTTTAACGACTTTTAATGAAATTAATTTACAAAAAGTCATGGAACTACGTAGTCTTTATAAAGATAGTTTTGAAAAAAGACATGGCACACGTTTAGGCTTTATGTCCTTTTTTACCAAGGCGGTTATCGAAGCCTTAAAACGTTTTCCGGCAGTGAATGCGTCCATTGATGGTAATGATGTGGTATATCATAGTTACTTTGACATTGGGATTGCCGTTTCGACCGATCGCGGCTTAGTAGTGCCTATTTTACGCGATGCGGATCGTTTATCGTTTGCCGATATAGAAAAAACCATTGCTAATTATGGACGTAAAGCCAAAGAAAATCAGATCGCTATTGAAGACATGACTGGCGGTACCTTCACCATAACCAATGGCGGCGTTTTCGGCTCGTTATTAGCCACACCGATCATTAATCCGCCGCAAAGTGCGATACTGGGCATGAATAAAATAGAGGAACGACCCATAGCCGAAAACGGCCAGGTAGTCATTAGACCGATGATGTATGTTGCATTATCCTATGATCATCGTATTATTGACGGCAAAGAATCAGTAAGCTTTTTAAAAACCATAAAAGAGTTACTGGAAGATCCATCCCGTTTATTGATCGATGTTTAAATGAACGCGGCACCTATTATCGTTAATGATGTGCCAGTTATATTTTTTTAAAAAAGTAAACTCACAGCAATGGGGTTTTTGAGAAGGCGCTGCGAGAATGAGTAACCGGAATGTGTTCAACCTACATGAGGATTGCGAGTTGAGCAGCAACGCAGACAAAAATTCAAGTGCGAAGAGTGAAATAATTAGGAGAAAAAGAAATCCATGAATCTACACGAATACCAAGGTAAAGAACTATTTAGCGAATATGGATTACCCGTCCCTCTAGGTAAACCCGCTAGCACAGTCGAAGAGGCCTTGGCTGCTGCCGAAGCGTTAGGTGGAAATGCATGGATGGTCAAAGCACAGGTACATGCTGGCGGCAGAGGTAAGGCCGGGGGTGTTAAATATGTTACTAGTAAAGAAGCGGTAGCCGCAGAAAGTAAACGTCTACTCGGTCGACGTTTAGTCACGTTCCAAACGGATGAACGTGGCCAACCAGTTAATCAAGTACTCATAGCTCAACCTTGTGATATAGAACGCGAATTATATTTAGGTGCGGTGCTGGATCGCAGTACGCGTCGCGTGGTCATCATGGCAAGTACCGAAGGTGGTGTTGAAATTGAAAAGGTAGCAGAGGAAACACCCGAAAAAATATTAAAAATCATCATGGACCCCTTGCTAGGAATTATGCCTTATCAGGCCCGTGATATTGGTTTTAAATTACAACTAACACCTAATCAATTAAAAGAGTTTACGCAAATTTTATTAGGTCTGGGTAGGATGTTTGTCGAGCGTGATCTGAGTTTAGTAGAAATTAATCCCTTGATTATCGACAAAAATGATCACGTGATCTGTTTAGATGCCAAAGTGGTGGTCGATGATAATGCTTTATTTCGCCAAGCACAATTACGTGCGATGCGTGATCCCTCACAAGAAGATGAACGCGAAAACCGTGCCCATGCTTGGGAATTAAACTATATCGCCTTAGATGGAGATATCGGTTGCATGGTGAATGGTGCAGGTTTAGCTATGGCGACTATGGATTTAATTAAATTACATGGTGGTAATCCAGCCAATTTCTTGGATGTGGGTGGTGGTGCTACGCAAGAGCGCGTTACCGAAGCCTTCAAGATCATTTTATCCGATGAAAAAGTCAAAGGGATATTGGTTAACATTTTTGGTGGTATCGTGCGCTGTGACATGATCGCAGATGGAATTATTGGTGCAGTCAAAGAGGTGGGTATTAAAATTCCAGTGGTGGTGCGTTTAGAAGGTAATAATGCAGATATTGGCGCGAAAAAACTATCTGAAAGTGGTTTAAATATTATTGCTGCGACTAGCTTAACCGGTGCCGCAGAGCAGATAGTAGCGGCTGTTAAATCTCCAATGACAGCATGATACTCTGTGCACTTGAGTTTTTGGCTGTAAAATAAAACATATTTTCTTTAAAGGTTAAACCTATGAGTATATTAATCGACAAAAACACGAAAGTCATTTGCCAAGGCTTCACGGGAAAACAAGGAACATTTCATTCAGAACAAGCCATCGCTTACGGCACACAGATGGTGGGTGGTGTGACACCCGGAAAAGGCGGATCCCAACATTTAGATTTACCGGTGTTTAATACCGTGGCTGATGCCGTTGCTGAAACGGGTGCGAATGCCAGCGTCATTTATGTACCGGCGCCTTTTTGTAAAGATTCTATTGTTGAAGCCGCTGCTGCAGGCGTTTCTTTAATTGTCTGTATTACCGAAGGCATACCGGTACTCGATATGTTGGATGTGAAGGTTTACCTAGAAAATAATACGGATGCGCGCTTAATAGGACCGAATTGCCCCGGTGTGATTACACCCGGACAATGTAAGATTGGCATCATGCCAGGTTATATCCATTTGCCCGGTCGTGTGGGTATCGTGTCACGTTCGGGTACCTTAACCTATGAAGCGGTAAAACAGACCACAGACTTAGGCTTAGGCCAAAGTACCTGCGTGGGTATTGGTGGTGATCCGATTCCAGGGATGAATTTTGTGGATGTGTTGCGTTTGTTTCAAGAAGATCCACAAACCGAAGCCATACTGATGGTCGGTGAAATTGGCGGTACGGCTGAAGAAGAAGCCGCAGATTTTATTAAAACCTATGTGACCAAACCGGTAGTCGCTTATATTGCCGGCGTGACAGCGCCCGCTGGAAAACGTATGGGTCATGCCGGTGCAATTATTTCCGGTGGCAAAGGCACTGCCGCTGAAAAATTTAAGGCTTTAGAAGCGGCCGGTGTTCACACGGTGAAATCACCTGCAGATATGGGCAAAATGGTTGCACAATTATTATAATCAATTTTTAATGATGGTAGACCAAAATTCAAGTGCGCAGAGTATGAGTTCTATTTTACAGGCGGTGGGGAATACACCGCTGGTTAAATTAGAAAAAATAGTTCCAAATAAACATGTTACCATCCTAGTTAAATGTGAATTTGCCAATCCTAGTGGCAGTGTTAAGGATCGCATCGTCGATTATATTATTAGCGATGCCGAACAAAAGGGTTTATTAAAACCAGGTGGCACGATCGTTGAAAATACCTCCGGAAATACCGGTGCTGCCATCGCCCTGTTAGCAGCAGTAAAAGGCTATCGCGCTATTTTGACTATGCCAGATAAGGTGAGTATAGAAAAACAAAATACCTTACGCGCGTACGGTGCCGAAATTGTCGTAACGCCGACCGCCGCTGCGCCCGACTCACCTGAACATTATGTTAATGTCGCCAAGCGTATCGCGGCAGAAACACCGAATAGTTTTCGACTCGATCAATATGATAATCCGAAAAATCCTGAAGCACATTATGTGAATACCGCGCCGGAAATCTGGCAACAAACACAAGGTAAAATCGATATTTTTATTGCCTCTGGCAGTACTGGCGGGACAGTTTCTGGCGTCGGTCGTTTTTTGAAAGAAAAAAATCCAGCGATTAAAGTGATGATGCCGGATCCGGTGGGTTCTATTTACTATGAATATTTTAAGACCGGAAAAATTCCACAGGGGGGTAATTGTAATTATTTAGTGGAAGGCGTGGGCGAAGATCACATCGCTAAAGCATTAGATTTTTCGGTATTAGATGAAATTATGCCTTTTACGGATAAAGATGCGTTCTTGATGGCGCGCCGTTTAGCCGAAGAAGAAGGTTTGTTAGTCGGAGGTTCATCGGGTGCCAATGTCTGGGCTGCATTGAAGCTTGCGGCTGAATTAACTCAACCCGCCACCATCGTTACTATTTTACCGGATAGCGGTATTAAATATCTCAGCAAAATTTACAATGATGCTTGGATGCAAGAACAGTATTTGCTTTAAACTAACCTAGCACATTTGGAAGCTCAAAGTCTACTCTGTAAGAGTATCTCACTGAGTAGACACTCTTGAGTTTTATTTCTGATAACTTACTTAGTTAGATAACGAAGGGCTCATTGGCGCTGGTTGATTTTGTACAGGGTTATCATTTTTTACTACTTCAGAAAAGAAACTAATTTTAGAAGAGTTATCAGAATTTTTAGCTGCATGGGTCATGGCATTCTCTTTGTCATACCCATTAGTATTTCTCTCATTTTGCGATAAAGAGAAATCAACCTTTTCTTTACTAACAGGTTTAAGATTATCTTTGCCGTCAAGATTTCTCACAAATTGAGAAAAATATTTGATGCCCGCTGTTAAACATACGGCGGTTAAAACTGCGCAACCTAATACAGCGAGTGTCAAACCCATTGGCGCAGCTAATATATTAGCCATAAATACAGCAGGAAAAATTAGAGCCATTAAAATACTCATGAATATCATATAAGTGTCAACGTTAAAACGACCAGGGTGAAATTTATTTCCTGATTTTTGATGATCATGCACGTTCTTTTTTACTTTTTTAAAGCCTAGTTTCATAATATACCTCTTTATTTTTTATTAAGTAATTGGATATCGAATGACTAAAAAATTTAATTACATAATCTATTTATATTAGAATATATACTTAAATCACTTAAATCCTAACACAGTCTATCGAAAAAAAAAGGTAATATAAAAATTTTCTCACTTACATTAAGCTAGTGTTCGCATACATTGAAAAATGAGTATTTTTTCGATCACATAAAAAAGAGTGCCTAGATTTGGCACTCTGAAATTTCTTATTATTTGTCTGTCAATATTTAGTTATTATTTTTTTACATTCTTACCAGGCATATTAAATTCTTTGCCTTTATTGTATAACGGAGACATAGAAAAATTTTCTTCAGAGACCTTATAGCCCATGCCTTCTCTGCAGGCGTTGGCTAACAGACCATCATCCTGATCGCCAGACCAACTAAAACAGCCGGCTAGACCGTGATCTTTAACATATTTACCTTTGTTTTTTGCGGTTCGCGGCGTATCAAGAGATATGTAATGTTTAGTATTGCTACTATATAAAATATCCGCATCGGCATCGATATCGGTCATTAGCGTAAAACCATTTTTACCTTGGGCGGCGTTTCCTTCTAAGTCTAAAGCATTTTTAATTAAATCAAAGAATTCATACGCGCCATTCTCAAAACTACCTAATGCATTGCCTTGAATGTTATATTTTAACGAGCTTAAATCTGCTTCTGCCGCAGAGCGTGCGTAATTGGCTACACCCAAATGTATCATACTGGTTGGAATACCTTCACTGACCAAGTAACCTATCGCTTTAATCGCAGAAAAATTAGAAAGTTGTGAATTTTCTAAATTACTATGATGCGCTAAGCTAGGTGCCCAACCGGTGCCAAAAAAGTCATAATTCATCAGAAAAATAGAATCGAGACCAGCGGTTTTTAATTTGGCGATACTACTGAATTTCATCTTTTCGATGTCAGCACTCATGGCAATAGTAATGGTTTTTTTATTTTTACCAAATTTTACGTCGAATGCAGTTCGTAATTCTCCAATCAACAACGCATAATTGGAGCCATCATGTTCAGGATCATAATGATTCCCTGCGTTTCCTGGAGCACCAGGATATTCCCAATCGATATCGATACCGTCAAACATCGGAAAGCGTTGAATAAAATCGATGGCACTATCGATAAATTCTTCACGCATTTCTAAGTTTTTAACCATATCCGAAAAAAAGCCCGACAAAGTCCAGCCACCTACGCTGAAAGATAATTTTAAATTGGGATTTTTTTTCTTGAGCTCGCGCATTCCACCTAATAAACCGGCGGCTTTATCTTGTTGATAATATTGTAGATAATTGTCATAGGTTAAGTCCATATGCCCTTGACCTGGACTTAAGCCCACGTTAGTAAAGGTAGCAAGGTCTCCCCAAGGATCCATTAATACAATATGACCTTTTCTCATCGGCGTAGGGGATTGTTTATTCCAACCGTCGACTGATTTTTTCAGAACCTCAGATTTTTCACCGAAGTCCCCGCAAACTCCCATGAAGGAAAAAATAAGCCGATCATAAGCAAATGGATCAATGTTAGACAGATCAAAACCGCGCCCAGCATTGGCAGGAACAGTATCGTTTTGTAACCGCGCATCATACTGACACCAATCGGTTATATAAGCCGATAACTTAGGTTGATGTTCAGATGTTTCGTATAAATTGTAAACAGATTTAGCGACGCGTGCGGAGGTGTAGGAAAGGTTAGTTCCAGACCCGTCCGCTTTATAACCCACTTTTTTATACATGGCTTCTGTTTTTGGATCCTGGCATAATAAATTCGTGCAGTCTGCATCGCTATCGCAACTTGTTGGATTACCTTTGGCAATTTCTTCCTGAGTCGCATTTCGTTGTATGCGCCATGGGTTATGATTAGGATCATCTGCCGCTTTGCCCGGGCAATTGTCAGCTTCGACCCACCATTCATTTTTCCAAACTTTACTATCAAAAATGACATAAAATGTTTCACCACCACTTTGATGGTCCCAAGGTACTACTTCAATGTTTTTCATAATACTTCCTTATATTTATTTGAATGCACTGATTAGTTTAATGAGAACAGTGAAGTTTTCAATTACATAATATGGCGACGGATTTTTATTTTAGGTACGCTAATACTATAGATTTTTGGAGATTTTTTGTATGCAAGGATGCAGAGCGCTTAAAAAATTGCGTCTTATCACCTGATAATCACATCGAAGGTTATTTCATAACGCAAAATAACTTGCTGATGAGGGTGAAGTGCTCAAACAAGAATAATCATTGCATACACGATTAAATTTTATAATTTCAGCGGCTTCGTGTAATGCTGTTTTACATTCTTCTTTATTAGTAGCATCAAAAAAATGCACGCCTAGTGCATGCTTCCATTTTGCTTGCATGGTTGCTGCTTCGCTACCAAAAAGCTCATCCATGCGCTGATAAGCGACGCTACTTTGCTTGCCAGAGCGTATGCGTTGTAAAAGTTCTCTACGGGCCTCGGTTTTCTCTTCGTATTCTCTTTGACTTTTATTCCATAGCAAGAAGCATTTATTTTTATATTCAACAATGCTTGGATCCTCTTGAATTTGATAAAGTCGTATTAAAAGTTGTTGTAAAAAATCTAAATCTGCTGCGTATTTAGACTGCAAATCGGGTGGTAATTTTTTTAATATCAGCTTTGCTACGTTTAGAGGTTTACCGATATATTCATTGTTAAAAAATTGATAAAAAGCCCGATGAATATCATTTCGAGTGTTTTCTTTATGTACATAGATCATAATATTATCTTTAATAAGTATTTTTATCGCGTGTATGGCATATTCAGCAACCGCGGATTGGCATGCAATTGAGAAATTTTTGCGGTATTCGAGTGAGTCTCGACCTGCTTCGAAAAATTTTTTTAACTTTTCTAGATCAAGCGGTTTTTTTGTTAAACTTAATGTGGCAAGCAATTGAAATAGATTAATTGGATAGGTATCGTGTTGTTCTTCTAGCTGTGCTAATAAAAGTAAATCCAAGTTATCCGCGGTAGATTTGTGTTCTTTTATAGGCTCATCATCCATTTCAGATTGATTAGTGTTAAAAACCGAGATAATTAATTGATCGATCAAATTTAACCTTTGTTCTTCTGGACAAAGGCTAAGAAAATATTGGCTATTTTGCTGAAAATTTGGACTATCCGTTAAAAATGTTTCAAAAAAACTATATCTAGCATATTCATCAAGTTCTAAGAGGTGTGATGTTAATATTGGATTTTGATTTTTTAATAATTGGTTAATCAATGTATGTACAAAAATACGAGAAAAAATAAGTTTGGGATTGCGCTCAAAGATAAATGCTAGCAATTGTTCAATAACATAAGCGTTTAAAAAATTATTTATTCCAAATCTCTGAGTGAGTAATTTTTCCTCGCATTCCTGGATAGCTAACGTGAATAATGTCGCTTGATTGGCTATTAATACTTCATCAGATAAAGATAAAATTAGGATTAATTTATCTTCTAATCGAAATTTATCTTTTAAGCGCGCACACCATTTTAAATTTTTAGACGAACAACTATTAACGTTCAATTTGCTAAAATACTCAATATAAAATTTAGTCGGTAATCGTTGCAAGACATCGTTTAGTATGGGTGTTCGGGTATTATCCGGGTTAAAACGCTCAAAAAGCTGTTCTATGAGGCTAGTGGTGATGAGCTGGCTTTTTTTAGTAAAAATCATATTAGTAATTTTTTTGGATAGATTAGTTTCTGATTTATTAAAGGCATATTTTTCAAAAATAAATACTAAATCAGGAAGTTTTTTCCAAGGAAAATTATGATAGCCTGAGTGTTTCAAATTATCGATAAAATCTCGACTTTTAAAATAAAAATCACTAGGGCTCTTAAAAAATGGAAGCCAATAACGCAGTAATAATACCCAGCGTTTCGGTATCATTTGATCTAAATAATTTAAATGCATAGGTGCTCCTTATCCTGGAGTTTGATTTGAAGGATAATCCTTATCTATCAAGGTTAAAGTATAACAAAAATTAAATAAATTAAATACTTTATAAAAAAATTAAAATAAAAAATAAAATTAAAAATAATCTATTTAATTAAAAATATTGTAGAATGCGTTTTTTTATAATTTTATAAAAAATATCGATAAATAATAAATTTAATTTTTCAAAGAGAAAACAATATGCCAATAGAAAATACTACATTAACCAATTTTTCATCCACTTTTTCCACATACAATTTATGTTTATTTCACGGTGTGCAAAAGTTAAGACGATTAAGCTTTTATAGTGCAGATCGAGAAGCAAAATTAGATGATATACAAGAAAATTTCGAGTGTGCCTTACAAAAATATGGAAAAAAAATACAAAAAAATATTGAAGAAGATAAATGGAGTTTGTTGGATCGAACTATTAAAATTTTTTTCTCTAATGGTTCCAATCCTAGGAATGTTTCTACTATAGACAATGAAACAATTTATGCACAAAAAGCATTAAACATTAAATAAAAAATGCATCACATCACCATCCTTGACGAGGTAGGTTTTACCTTCTAGGCGCCATTTGCCGGCCTCTTTTGCGCCTTGTTCACCTTGGTAGTGTATGAAGTCAGCATAACTGATGACTTCGGCGCGGATAAAGCCTTTTTCAAAATCGGTGTGGATACAAGCTGCCGCTTGTGGTGCGGTGGCGCCTTTATGTACGGTCCAAGCACGGACTTCTTTGACGCCTGCAGTAAAATAGGTTTGTAGATCTAATAATTCATAACCGGCACGTATTAAACGATCTAAACCGGTTTCAGTTAAACCACATTCTTGTAAAAATTCTTGTTTTTCGTCATCACTCAAATCGATACAGTCTTCTTCTAATTTAGCGCAAATCGCGACCACTTTGGCTTGGTCTGTTATTGCATAAGTTTCTAATTGCTCGAGTAAGGGATTATTCACAAAACCCTTTTCATCCACATTGGCAATATATAACGTTGATTTAAGTGTTAAGAAAGAATACGGGCGTAATAAGTTTAATTCTTCAGGACTGAAATCGAGTTGACGTAATAAATGACCTTGGTTTAATTCCGGAATGATGCGCTCTAATAAGCGCTTACTTTGCTGTGCCGATTTGTCATTAGATTTGCTGGCTTTATTAAGACGTAGTACCGCTTTTTCAGCACTCTCTAAATCGGCTAAAGCTAATTCAGTATGAATAGTTTGTACATCAGCAACGGGATCCACAAGTCCGGCGACATGGACTACATCGGCATCGTTAAAGCAGCGTACCACATGCACAATCGCATCGACTTCGCGTATATGTGCTAAAAATTTATTGCCTAAACCTTCGCCTTGCGCAAGCTCCTTGCACTAAACCCGCGATATCAACGAACTCCATGCTGGTAGGGATTATTTTTTGCGGTTTTACAATCTTGGCCAGTTCATTAAGACGAGGATCGGGAACAGGAACGATACCGACATTCGGTTCAATGGTGCAAAAAGGGTAGTTGGCGGCTGCAATGCCGGCTTTAGTTAATGCATTAAATAAAGTGGATTTTCCCACATTGGGAAGCCCAACGATGCCGCATTTAAATCCCATAAAATTTCCCGTTATTCTTGTTGAGTGTGTAACATTTGCATGGCTTGCGCTTGATTGCCTTCGACAAACATCGTTAACGTAGTCAGCGCTTGTTCGATAGCGAGCTCTATTCTTTGTTTATCGGCGATAGAAGGCGAGCTTAAAACATAATCGTGCACGCGATCACGATGCCCAGGATGACCAATTCCCAGTCGTAACCGCCAAAAGTCTTTACTGTGTAAGTGCGTAACAATATCTTTTAAACCATTATGTCCACCATCGCCTCCGCCTTGTTTGTAACGGGCTACACCGGGTAATAGATCTAAATCGTCATGGACGATTAATATGGATTCAATGGGGAGATGATAAAAATGGGCTATGGCCTTGATTGCACGCCCCGAATCATTCATATAAGTGTTAGGGATGAGCAACCAACATTTACCCGTGCTAAGCGACCAAGCAGTCACCGAGGCATGGAATTTATTTTCCACCTTTAAAGGAGATAAGGAATACTGATTGAGCAGTGTATTGATCAGCCACGCTCCGGCATTATGCCGGCTTTTTGCGTAGTCCTTCCCAGGATTCGCTAAGCCGGCAATCAGCTGTATGGGATGAGTTGCCATACGACAGAGTTAGTTTTTATCTTTTTCGGCCTTTTCTTTACCTTCACTCACAGCTTGTTCGGTATCATCTTTGACGTTAATTGCTGGTACTTCAGCCGATTCAGGCGCTGCAGTGAGATCTTCTTCGACTACCGCACGTGGTATATGGATATTGACCACCGGCCGGTCATCTTCATGACTGATGGCTGCGGTTAGTTCGACACCTTCCGGTAAATTAAGCTGGGATAATAAAATGGATTCATCGAGCCCTAACTGTGCTACATCGACTTCAATGTATTCTGGAAGTACTCCCGGTAAGCAGCGAACTTCGACACTGTTTAATAGCTTGGTCAGCACACCGCCCGCGTCTTTAACACCCGGCGCAGCTGCTTCGCCTTTAAAATGTAGGGGTACGGACATAGTAATTTTTTCTTTGGCCGATACGCGCATTAAGTCGACGTGCAGGATACGCGGCTTGTAGGCATGCCGTTGCAGGTCTTTTAACACGGCTTTTTGCTCGATGCCATCGATCTTGATAGTTAAAATATGCGAGTAAAAAGCTTCATTTTCCAGCGCGCGTAATATCTGATTATGCTCTAAGGAGACCGGTAAAGGTGGCTCTGAAGCACCATATAAAATAGCGGGTACGCGATTCTCAAGACGGCGGAGACGGCGGCTCGCACCCGACCCAAACACCTCACGAGTTTCAGCGTGGAGTTCAAATAAGTGATTCGTAGACATAGGTTTTCCTCAAAATTCAATAAAATACTCATCCCGCGACCAGGATAAGTGTGGGGTAGTTTACGGGGATTTTCGGCAAACTTCCAGGTGTTTTTTTTAGCTATAGCATGTAATTGGCCTGGCAAAAGCAATCTTTAAACCCCGTATCAGTAAGGCCATTAAATGAGGAGTTTTTTGGTAATAGTTTAACTTATTACCTAATTATTGAGTTAATTAAATCTTATATAATTCAAGCATACACTCAATTTTATTCAGCTATTTTATTCCTCTGGGGGTGTCATATGTTTAGTAGAAGACAACAAGTAGATAGAAAAGAATTTTTTGAAAAACCGGGGATTCAAGATATTACCTCAGCTACCACTCATGTTAGTTTAGAGACTATAAAGCTTAGTTTTTTGCATAATCCTAATCAATCAGTCCCACCGCGTGAGGTTGCTGAATATAAAGATTTTCTTGCATATTGGAATCATTGTCAAAGTGAAATGGCTAAATTATCGCAACTTAATATACGTAATATAAATGGCGTGAATATAATTGAGGGTCAAAAGAACGGCAAATTAATAAAATTGAGCAAACAGAATGTTGAAATATTTTTAAAAAAATATCAACCCGCTGTAGACGGTTTGGAAATATTTAAGCATGAATTCGCCCAGGGCTTAACAAACGCAACGGAACGATTTGAAAAGATATCCTATTTATTATCCTCTAAAGCTACATTATCAACAGAAAAAGATAATAAAAAAATATTGCTTCCATCTGAATGCTATGAACGTGTTTTGGATAATTTGCCTGATAAGGATCTTGATAAGTTCATTATCGGGGTAAAGTCAGATAAAGAACGAGAAATTAAATCAAAGGCCAAAGCAGATGCGACCGGATTAGTCAGCGAAACTCAAGAAAAATCTGGAGCGGTATCGCGACTGACTAACTCAAGATTTTTCGGTGGCGTTTCAGATGTAAAACCAGCTTCAGTACTGGAAAAACAGCAACGAGTAGTTTTTTCTGGATCTCGATTGTATGGATCAACTTTATTTTGTAAAGCTGATGAACAGGAAGTAGATCCAGCAAAACAAAAAGAAAAAGAAACGGCTGCTCCTTACCATCCGTAAACGTGTATTTCCTAAATTGCTGCACGCTACCCGCGGCGTAAAGTAGAGTTAGGTTCTATATCGGCAGACGTGCTTCTTTGTTACTTGATATCAGTTTTTTTAATAATAGCTTAAGTTTTGATTAGTACAATAAATTAAAAATGGCTTATAAAAATAACTCGGTATCAGGCCTGCACTATGCTCAATTCTAATTCTGCACCTCCCTCAGAGATTTTTTTTATCTGGTTAGGTGGTCCCTTACCTAAGAAATATTTAGTTACGCTATTAAAGCTTGCGACATTTGCTCGAGCTTCAAATTTTAAACTAACTTTGTGGGTCGATCATACCTCAAATTATTATAAATCCATAGATAAGTACATGTCTGAGCTGGATTTGTCTGTGCAGAATACATTTATACAAATTAACGATCTGAATGAATTAAAGCAAGCGATGCTAAGCGATGAATTTTTCCTCGAGAAAAATGATCCAACTGAGATCAATAAGGATAGAAAGATGGGTGCGTTTACTCGAAGTTCGGACCGTTTCAGTGATCTTTGGCAGAGTGTTGACAGAGAAATGATTGGTGCAAACAATCTTGCAGCGGCTTCTGATATATTGCGGTATATCATCCTTTATTTAAAAGGAGGGTATTATTTTGATACCGATACGAAATTTAAATTTGATCAAAAAGACAATCATACATTTGAGTCTCTGAACCATTGCTGTTAGGTTTTAAAGCTAACATTCGTTGCAGTTATAGCGTGTTTAATTTTAACGGAAAACAAACCGTCACCTTAAATTCAATTAACGGGAACAACGACATTATTGCGAGTCTACCTAGACATCCCATTATAAGAGAAGTCATAAAGAAGGTCATACGCTTCTATACTCAAGGCGACATAGGTACTTTTGGCAACAAAACGATGATGGATTGCAAGCGTTATACAGAAAAAGTTGAGCATCTTAAGACGCTACGTAGTCAATTAACCATAGCTTTAAGTGGACCGGGTCTTTTAGCCGATACGATTCTAGCGGTTTTGGAAAAAAAATCATTAAATCAAAAACAAATTGATTCAATATGTACGCGGGGTTCTAAATTTTCTCGACAAATTTCTTTTTTCAATATGAATATTGAAGTGTCAACGACAGATATGACCTGGATAAAAAATCATAACTCGGAAAAAGCCTTTGACGATACGACGCTTCCTAAGCGATGTAATTTTTTTCTGCAACCTAAAGCATCTTCTTCAACAGTTGCTGCGAATTCTCTTCGATGTAAAGTCTAGAAGTTCTCTCCCTAGAAATAGACCGTCCTTTAAGTTTTATTTAATACTCCTCAATTAATATATGTAAGACAAATCGTTTTAAAAGTCATTAGCAAAAATAATAAAAATAAATAGGAAATAAGCTATGCCTGCAATGAAATTTTCGTATCAAGCAGAAATGTTTGATTCTGTGCCTATGCAGAATTTGCTTTCTTATTTTGAACAGGAAAAAATTATAGACACCGCTCTTCGTGAAATAGATGGGAAAATTAGTCAAGATCCCAAAGCTAAAAGATATCTTAATATTGTAAATAAACGCGAACAGCTAATTCGGGAATTAGATGAAAATCACCGACGCAGGGATACCGAGATTAAAAAAATTTTAGCGAATGCTGGATTAAAAAAGCAGTTGCGTGATTTTCCGCAAAGAACCTTGCAACTTATCAATACTCAAAAAGAATTAGCTGCAGAGTTGTCTGAAGAAGAAATGAGTGAAGAAGAGGCGGAGGGATTAAAAATCCGAATAAACTATGAGCTCGGTCTTTTATGTTCTGAAGCTCTTCGTGAACTTTATACACAGGACGTTCAAGCTATTTTAGCAAACGGAATTTCTGAGCCTGTTGTACCTTACCTAAAAAAATTATCCCAGCTGGATCATAAAATATGTGAAAAAGTGGGAGTTGAAGTTGATAACTATTCTATACAAAGAGCTGAGGAACTGATAGCGCAACATTCTCTAGTAGCAAACAACACGGCAAAAAAAAACATCATTATAAATGCTGATAGCTTAGGTCTGCGAGGAGAAGTGAGTGAGGATGAACCTATGACACCACTTTATGCTGCAGATTCTGCCGAGTTGGTCTACGATTTAGTGTTAAATGGGGCGGATCCTATTGCAGAAAGTAAGGGTTTAAGCATAACACCTTTAGCGCATCAATTTGCATTAAGGTATGAAATAGAACAGACTTTAAATGGAATAAATATCGGGATAGCAAATGCGCAAGCAGAACTAAAAAATTCTCCTACGAAACAGATAAAAGCTAAGTTAAAAGATCATACTAAAGAGTTAAACGCAGAAGCTAAATTGCTCGATCTCAAATTAAAAAACAAAGAAGACCTCATTAACGCGCATATAAGAGCGATAGTATTAAGAAAGCCAGATGCGGATGCAGAGCACTATCCAGATATTTCTTACTCAGTAAAGTTTCAGCAGACATGGAATGATTGTAAACAAGAAATTAAGATAATGCAGCAAACTAAGTTCACTGAAAATTGTACCTCGCATGATTTTCTAAGCAAAGATTTACAAACATTACCCGCTTTATCAAAGAAAACCTTGAAGTCGATCGCCGCTCAGTTTCCACATTTTGGACCTCTTTTGCGAATGCAAAATGATATTGCAAATAACTATAACTTAGTGCGGGGATCAGTGAAAAATATTAAGATATTAGAAAATAACAATGAGGAAAAATTAATGCCAAACATTTCCAACACAAAACCAGATTTTAAAGCTGAATTAGAGCATAAGCCAGCACAACGAGCTCAAACACAGCGTGAACAAGAAACAGCTGCTTATGAGGAGTTAGTGAATAAACCTTCATCTTCTTCATCAGCAGATCTCGTAATTTATGCCAAACTGGATCTGTTGCCACCCCAAAATGTTTTTCTAGGGAAGCTGGCTGAAGAGCGTACAGATTATGCAGAAGTTTTAACGTATTCTAAATTTATTAAGCAAACAAATCAATTACAAGAAAAGTTACAGTGTAGCTTTGAAGAAATAGAAAAGCTTGAGACGAAAATTAAAAATTGTTTTAAAGATTGTTTTAAAGATGGGGATCTGAAGGTTTTAACTGAAATCAAAAACGAATTAATAAGTGCTAATCAAGAAAAACATAATCTACAATCTGAATTGAAGGAAATTAGGCAGTCGTTGCGCGGTGAATTTGATAGAAATTTTAAACATGAACATGAAAAAGCAACAATATTGGAAGAACAAATTAAAAATGCACATGGTAGTCAGTATGATCAATTAACAGCTGAATTATTTCGTACTAGAGATGCATATGTTTGTTTAATTCAAAAAAACCGAGAGTTTGAAGCGAGCATAGCTAACAGCAGTAAAGATTTAAAATCCGAAAGCAAAGCGAGAGTGGTCTTATTAGATAAACAAGAATTATCGTTACAAGTTGAAATAGAAAAAAGTTTACTAGAAAAAAAAGCTATCATTGAAAAGAACTTAGAAAATACCTTAGCAGTATCCCAGGAAGAAACTGCAGAGTTAAAAACTTATCAGCAGCAATATAGCAACACACTTGAAAAACTAGTAACTTGCAAAGAAAGAATATGCGAACTTAACTACATATTGCCTAACAGTCCCAAAGTGATCGATCAGCAAGCGTCTTCCCAAGTACCGGGAGACAGACTTACTATTTTTGAAGAAAATCCTTTTTATAACGCTGCTCAATCTAATGCTGAGCAAGTATCTACAAACGTTTCCATTCGAGAAGAAACTTCAGAAGCTCCTAAGGTGCGTCGCGATCTTAAACCTGCTCCTGTGGTTGATCGTAAGCTAAAACCTAAACCTTCAAGATTAGCAGGATCACATTTGTTTTCACTTCCTAAAAATATCGATACTGAAGAGGAACAAGATCTTGAAGTTAATAATCAGGTCACGCGCGCTTGCGCCAGTTGACAGTAAAAAAGTTGAACATGGATGTTCAAAAAAATTAATCCAGAAGTATGATACCTTGCCGTTTAAAAACTAATGATTAATCAACAAACATTGAACTGACAGATTCTTCGGAATTAATGCGACAAATCGTTTTCGCTAACATATCACTCAAACTCAGTTGGCGAATTTTCTTGCAATGTCGTGCTGCATCGCTTAAGGGTACGGTATCGGTGACGACCAGTTCATTGATACATGAGTTTTGAATATCGTTAATGGCATTGCCGGATAAGACGGGATGTGTGCAATACCCCATAATTAAATTAGCGCCATTTTCTTTTAAGGATTTCGCGGCTAAACAGAGTGTGCCACCCGTATCGACAATATCATCAACTAATAAACAATTGCGGTCTTTTACTTCACCGATAATATGCATGACTTCGGTTTTATTCGGACCGGTACGGCGTTTATCGATGATGGCAATATCCGCATCATTGAAGCGCTTGGCAATGGCTCGCGCTCTGACGACACCACCGACATCCGGCGATACGACAATTAATTGCTCATCACCTTTATAAATCTTTTGACCTTCCATATCCTTTAAGATTTCAGGTGTGGCGTAGACATTGTCTACCGGAATGTCAAAAAAACCTTGGATTTGATCGGCATGTAAATCGACGGTTAGTAACCGACTAATGCCAACAGCGGTCATCATGTCTGCAACGACACGCGCAGTAATCGGAACACGTGACGAACGTATGCGTCGATCTTGGCGACCGTAGCCAAAATAGGGAACAACGGCGGTAATGCGTTTAGCCGAGGCACGACGCAAGGCATCGGCCATAATGATGAGTTCCATTAAATTAGTATTAACCGGCGGACAGGTTGGTTGCATAACAAATACGTCTTGTCCTCTGACATTTTCTAAGATCTCTACCATGATTTCACCGTCACTAAAGTGACCGACGGTGGCTTTACCTAATTCCTTGCCTAAATGTTTAGCGACTTTTTCTGCTAAAGGTCGGTTAGCGTTACCAGTAAAGAGCATCATTTCAGACACAGAGGAACCTCATCGTGTTAAATAAAAAAATAAGAAGAACGGATGAATGGTGGCTGGGGTGCTAGGATTCGAACCTAGGAATGCCGAGATCAAAACCCGGTGCCTTACCACTTGGCGACACCCCAATTTTTCATTATTTGTCGTAAAGGTGAAGTGGTTAACCCTTTACAGACAAAGCCCCGATAGGGCGCTTTAATTTTTTCTAGCAGCGTTTCAGCGGCTATTTTTGACTTAAGTGTGGCAAAAATAGCCGCTCCGGTCCCTGATAATCGAGCAGGAGCATAATGATTTAAGAAGTCTAAGCCCTCCGCAATCATAGGATATTCCTGCCTAACGATGTGTTCAAAATCATTATGTGTATTTAATGATCCGCCTAAAAAGGTTTGTATTTTGATGGGTGTCGTGTTGTATGTCAATCGCGGATGTGAAAAAAGTTTTGCGGTGGAAATAGTCAGTGGTGGAATCATTACCACAAACCAAGTTTCAGGTAACGGTAACGCTTGTAGTTTCTCGCCAATACCTTCAGCCCAACTGCTTAGTCCATGAATAAATACCGGTACATCGGCGCCGAGTGTGATACCTAAGTTTAATAATTCGTCTAAAGGAAGATGCATGTTCCATAAATGATTTAACACAACGAGTGTTGTTGCTGCATTGGAACTACCACCCCCTAAACCGCCACCTATAGGAATACGTTTTTTGATCAATATATCAACGCCGGGCAAGTTTTTATTTCTATCTTGTAATGAGCGTGCCGCTTTAATGGCTAAGTTATCGGCATCGGGAATGATCGCCGCGCTGACCGGGTTAAGTAATGATAAACACGTGCAATTAATTTGTGGGTCACTGCGCGGTGTAAAACTTAATTCATCGCAGTAGTCAATGAGTTGAAAAACGGTTTGCAGTTCATGATAACGATCGGCTCTACGACCGGTAAGATGTAAAAAAAGATTTAATTTAGCGGGAGCTGGCCAATAGTACACGGTGTTATACTCACAGCAATTGGGTTTTTTTGAGTGGATCGCGTTGAGAAGCAACCTTCGTTCCTGGATTATACATAAGGATTGCGAGTTGAGCGACAATGCAGAAAAAAATTCAATTGCTAAGCGTATAAAAGTATAAGAGTATTAGTTAATGTCCCAATGATTAAGTATGATACGGACTTGCCATTGGCAATTGGACAGATCGATACGATCCGGTAAATCAATTTTTCCAATGTTAGTAAAGTGCCGATAAACCACGCGCCAACCGGATTGCCGTAGTTGCATGAGTCGATTATATGCATCTAGATTGGTGGTATAACGGGATTGTGGCGCCGGTAGACCGCGTAACCAATAATAAAATTGTGATACGGGTAAATTTAAACCTAATTGATCATGTAAGAGTTGTTCTGGGCTTTGCGCATGGTAGGTTTGTTGATGCGTGGTTAAACTGACTTGCTTAGGACTTCCGGTAAGTACCGCGCCTTGTGATCCTAAGGGCCCAAAAAAGCTGAGTTGATAATTAGGATAGGTCTGTTCCCAGCTGAACGAGGCATTCACACCACGGCCGGATGTTTGGTGTATGACAAGGTTGCCATTGACACGAAAATTTTGTATAGCATTCAGTTGCGCTTTGCGTTGTGCCCAGGGAAGATAGTGATTAATTATTTTGGGTTTAGGGAGCGGTGTCGGGGCTTGGTTAAAACTCGCACAGCTGCTCAAGAAAACCGCTAAAATAATGACAAGAATCTTGTGCATAAAAATTTATCAATAGGCTATTGAGGTTGTTAACATTCTATGCGTCTCACTCGTATCTATCAACCACAAGCTTTAAGCGCCGGGCAAATACTCAACTTATCTAAAGAGGCGGCAGGGCATTTAATCCGCGTACTGCGTTTGCAGGTCGGAGATGACTTTATTGTATTCAATGGTAAAGCGGGAGAATTTCGGGCAATTATTATTGAACTAAGCAAAAGCGTGGTAACGGTAAAGCTCGGTGAATTTGATGCTGTGAGCCGTGAATCGTCTTTGCAAATTACCTTAGCGCAAGCCGTATTGCGCTCTGATAAAATGGATTACGTGTTGCAAAAAGCCGTGGAATTGGGTGTGACACGCTTTATACCCTTGATAACAGCACGCAGTACACTCAAATTAGCACCCGAACGTTGGCAAAAACGTAGTTTACATTGGCAAGGTGTGATGCTCGCTGCCTGTGAACAATCGGGAAGAACACGTTTGCCGAAACTCGAAAATCCCATGACCTTTGATGTTGCTACCACGTCGATAAAAGCTGAGCAGCGGATCATTTTACAGCCTTGCGTCAAGCAAAATATCAATTCTTTACCGCGTTGTCAGAGTGTTGCGGTATTGGTGGGACCCGAAGGCGGCTGGTCTGAAAACGAGCTGAAGTGTGCTCGCGTCGCGACTTATAGTCCTATACAACTGGGACCGCGGGTTTTAAGAGCAGAAACCGCCGGTTTAGCCGCAGTGAGTATATTGCAAAGTTTATATGGTGATTTATAGAATACTCTTCGCACTTGAATTTTTTGTTGTGTTTACTGTGAGTATAGATTGCCGCGCGCTCCGCGCTCGCAATGACGTCTTATTATAACGCGCTGTGGCAATGATGAAGAGAAATGACGTCATGGCGAGCGAATGTAATGAGCGTGGCCATTCGATAAATCCAGGAACGATCAGTGCGTGTGGATAATGCGTAACGGAGATGTCAGGAGACAGATGAGTTAACAAGTCTTTGCTGGACCAATGTCGAGTATACGACCTTGATCAACGACTAATAGTCCGTCTTCATAATAGGTAGTGGAAGTTTTTTGGCCCATTGTGCAGGGATTTGCCACAAAATAGAGTAGCGCAGCATGATAGGCCTTAGTGCTTGCAATGGTCATTAACGTTACACTTTCTACGGCTAGGGAATCCTTTCCGAGGTGGACAGTGTTTCTAAACATCCTTTGACTGCATATTTATTATTGTATGTGAGACTAAAATAAAACAAATGCAGGCAGTCATGCGCTATACAGGCGACATAATACTAAATATAGTTTAGGATGAAGTCGTAATGACCTTAGCATCTTATGGCCAGCTGTCATTTAACCGTTGGAACGATTCTGAATTTTCAAGAGTGTGGTGTGCATCCAACTCATTAATTAGTGATAACTATGGCAAAAAAACCGAAACAGTTTGTTGATCCGTATGCGGCACGTGAAGCGGGTAAATACGATAATCCCATTCCTAGTCGCGAATACATTTTAGACTTCTTAAAAAAATGTGGTCATCTGGTCAAACGTGATGAACTCAATCAACTTTTGGGCTTAAGCGATGATCCCGAGCGCCAAGAAGCCTTGCGACGACGTTTGCGAGCGATGGAACGCGACGGACAAATTGTTTTAACGCGGCGTGAAGGTTATGGTTTGCCAGATAAAATGAATTTGGTACGCGGTCGAATTATTGGCCATCGCGATGGATTTGGCTTTTTAGTTCCGGATGATGGCAGTGATGATCTGTATTTAAGTGCGCGACAAATGCAGTTGGTTTTTCATGGCGATAGAGTGTTAGCGCGCGTAATAGGAACCGATAGACGTAATCGACGTGAAGGTGTGATCGCTGAAGTATTAGAACGGAATACGCCATCTCTAGTCGGGCGTTTTTTCAAAGAGAAGGGTGTCGCGTTTGTCGTGCCATCGAATAATCGTATTACACAAGATATTTTAATCGGCGTGGACGATGAAAGTGCGGCAACTTCCGGACAGATTGTTGTTGTCGAAATAACTCGCTTTCCTAGTTTTCGTCAACAAGCGATTGGTCGCATTACCGAGATACTCGGCGAACATATGGCGCCGGGTTTAGAGATAGAAATAGCGATACGTAATTATAATCTTCCGCATGTCTGGCCTGATTCGGTCCAGGAAGAAATTGACGCTTTGCAAGCCGGTGTGTTACCGAGCGATGAAGAAGAAAATCGGGTTGATTTACAAGATTTAGCGTTTGTTACGATTGATGGTGCGGATGCCAAAGATTTTGATGATGCGGTGTATTGTGAACGACAAAAAAAACAATGGCGTTTAGTGGTAGCCATAGCCGATGTGAGTCATTATATCAATCCACAAAGTGAACTAGATAAAGAAGCCGAAGCACGCGGAAATTCAGTGTATTTTCCAAACAGTGTGTTACCGATGTTGCCGGAAGTGCTATCCAATGAGTTATGCTCATTAAAGCCTAAAGTCAATCGACTGTGTATGGTTTGCGATATGTTGATTTCTAGTAAGGGCGAGTTAAAACGCTTTCAATTTTATCCGGCGGTGATCCATTCTAGAGCACGTTTGATTTACAATGAGGTCGCGACATGGTTAAACACGAATAAATGTCCGCCAGCGTATAAAAATTTATTACCGCATTTACAAAATCTGCATAGCTTATACCAGTTGCTGCGCCAAACGCGCGAAGCACGCGGCGCGATTGATTTTGAAACGACTGAAACGCAAGTTATTTTTGGGCCGGATCGAAAAATTAAGCAGATTATTCCCACTGTTCGCACCGTAGCGCATCGTATCATTGAAGAATGTATGTTACTGGCCAATGTTTCTGCCGCGCATTTTTTATTGAAAGCTAAAATTCCGACCTTATATCGTATCCATGCGGCACCGGCTGCGGAAAAATTAGCAGACTTGAAAAGTTTTCTAGCGGAATTAGGTTTACGTTTTCCAAATAAAAAGATCGTCACACCGGAAGATTATTCAACGTTGTTAAAATTAATTGCCGACCGGCCAGATGCGCATTTAATCCAAACGGTGATGTTGCGTTCCTTGAGTCAAGCAATTTATAGTCCGGAAAATATTGGTCATTTTGGTTTGGCATTCGATGCTTATGCCCACTTTACTTCACCGATCCGTCGTTATCCGGATTTGTTAGTGCATCGAGCCATACGCCATGTTTTAGCCAAACGCAAAGCCAAGAATTTTTTCTATGATAAGGTCACGATATCGCGTTTAGGTGAACATTGCTCGACGACCGAACGACGCGCCGATGAAGCGACACGCGAAGTATTAGATTGGTTAAAATGTGAATACATGCGGGATCGTGTCGGTGAAAGCTTTGATGGCATTATCACTAATGTCACCGGCTTTGGTTTATTTGTTGAGTTGAAAAATATTTATGTGGAAGGTTTAGTGCATGTAACCGCCTTGCATAATGATTATTACCAATTTGATGCGAGTCGGCATTGCTTGCAAGGTGAACGTACCGGAATAGTGTATCGTTTGGGCGATAGGATACAGGTGCGAGTAGGGCGTGTTGATCTCGATCAACGAAAAATAGATTTTGAACTGGTCGAACCAGAACTTCAAAAATCCATAAAAAAAGCAAAAAAATATAAAAAGCGAAAATAGTTTGCGTTATCAATGATGTTTAAAACTAATTTCAGAAACTCGAGAGTGATCAGGGCTAGGATGCACAAAAAATGAGGTCGTTGGTCTACTGTGATGGTTGATAGATGGGTTTCCATTAAATAGACGTATCGGTCGTTTAAGTTTTTCTTGTTCTTTTTTAGTGTTCATATGCAAATAGGTATGCATACAACTTGCTAAACATAAACCTAATGCTAAACCTATGGGAGGTAATATTAACACTGAAATAAAGCTTAAGCTGAAAGTGATAAAACTAATCATGGCAATTAATCCAATTAATAGGCCGAATAAGCTAGATATTACCCATACATCCATATTGACATTATGCCGTTGCTGAAGCTTAATTTGTATATTATTCAATTCATTCGGAAGTAATAACCAACCCTTAAATTCTTCAGTTAATTTTTGTTGAAACTGTTCTGCTTCTTCTTCATTAGGAAAAATAAATTTCATATTGATAGGTAAAAGTTTTACTTGTGTGATGTTATCGAAAGTAAAGCGGATTGTGGCAGTACCTCTGGGAAGAATTTTTTCATCATCGAGCGTTTTTATATGTAAATTGAGATGAAAAACAATTTGGTTGTTTTCAGCAACAGCCTTTAATGAAGTTGAAGGGTTTTGGTTAGTGCAAAAATATGAGGTTGATGATAGCAAAGAACAAACCAGTGCTGACAGTCCGCCCGGGAGCCAGACCGGCTCTACTAAGCATAATGTGATAAAGGATAAGGTTTGTTTGTCTTTAATGTGTAAGTCATTTTCAAGTGCAGCTTGTAGATTTTCTAAGCTGATTTTTTCTTGAGGCATTTTTTCTCTTAAGGACTTTGTTATAGCATAAAAAATTCCACGAGAGAGTTCAAATTCGTTTTCTCCAGTGAATTCGAGAAGTTCTTGTTTTTTTAATTGAGATAGTCTGCTATAAGTTTCTTCAATTTCTTGAATAAAACACTGTTGGCTTAGCGATAAAAGATTTTTTTTTTATATTGGTTTAAAAAATTTAAATTTTCTGGGTTAATCTGAAGTGTTAAGATCTGTGGCACTGCTTTATCCTCAGCTTTCTTGTCCATATTATGGTGAAACATTCTATCATGAGTCATATGATTAAAAAAGAATTTATTTTTGGTTTTCATGCGATTACCGCGTTATTAAAATCACATCCAGAAAGAATATGCCAACTCTATCGCCAAGAAGGTCGCGAAGATAAACGTATGTTAGAGATCGTGCAATTGGCTGAATATCAGCATATTCCTATCCAAACGTTATCAAAGCTTAAATGTGAGGTATGGGCTCAGGGTGCGGTGCATCAAGGCGTGTTAGCAGAGATCAAAATTTCGGCGCAACTAAACGAGCGCGATTTGTTTAGTTTAGTCGATCAGTGCCTAGCAAACGAAACGTCACCGCCGTTTTTATTAGTATTAGATGAGGTTCAGGATCCGCATAACTTAGGTGCCTGTTTACGTTCTGCCAATGCAGCGGGCGCAGACGCGGTGATTATTCCACAGGATCGTTCGGTTAGCTTGACGCCCAGTGTGCGAAAAATAGCTGCCGGTGCCGCAGAAATGACGCCACTTTTCACGGTCACAAATTTAGCCACTTGCTTAGAGAAGTTAAAAAAGGCTGGAGTGTGGTGTTATGGTTTAGATCAATCCGCCACCCAACTTATTTATGATACGGCATTAACCGGACCTTTGGCGTTGGTATTAGGTGCTGAAGGTAAAGGTTTGCGCCGTTTAAGCAAAGAGCGTTGCGATGGCTTGATTGCTATTCCGATGGCCGGTAGTGTCAGCAGCTTAAACGTTTCCGTCGCGGCTGGGATCTGTTTATTCGAAGCGGTTAGGCAAAGACAATAAAATCCAACTATGATAGTATTTGCTGCTCAGTGTCATACGAGACCCTAACCTTTAAAATTGCAAGGAGACCTTGATATGTGTCGTAAATTCTTTCCAGCAATAGTGATTATTATTGCTGTTCTGATGGCTATTGCTGCAAGTCTTGCGAAACCGGAATCGGTTGATACCATAGTCATGGTTTCGCGTTTCTTTGATATTATGCTGCCAATTTTAGCCGTGGGTGCATTGATCAAATATTTGTGCTGCCCGCGTTCACATAAAGCCTGCCATTGTGGCTGTGATCATTGTAAAATGTGTAATGGTAAAAAATAAATCTAAGATAAATGGTCTATTTTTTGCCACTTCCTATCGATAAGATGTGGAATTCTAATAATTTACTCGTCATCGCAAGTGCTTAGCGCGCGGCCATCCAGAGAAGGTTATAAACTGGATGGTCACACGCATTTTATTTGCTCGCCATGACGGTTTTTTTTATCTTGGTATGAACGCTCTGCAGAATGATATTACCTACATGCACTTAGCTTTAAAAGCGGCGGAGTTGGCAGAAATGTCTAACGAAGTTCCCATCGGTGCGGTCTTAGTGCTAAACAAAGAAATCATCGCTACTGCTTATAATCAAACTCGCACGCAATGTGATCCTACCGCGCATGCTGAAATTTTGTTGCTGCGACAAGCGGCCAAACGGCTAAAAAATCATCGTTTATTAGAGTCGACATTGTATGTTACTTTAGAACCTTGTTTAATGTGCGTCGGCGCGATGATCCAAGCCCGAATTAAACGGGTGGTGTTTGGTGCGTATGATTCGCGTTTTGGCGTGATAATGTCACAACGGCAGCTTTTCAAAGGTCTTAATCATAGCTTTGATTTTACCGATGGAGTGTTAGCAGAAACTTGTTCAGAAAAATTACAGAAATTTTTTAAACAAAAACGTCAAATCCTGCGCACGATGCTATGAAAGGATGTCTTCAATAAAGTTAATTGCGTAATTTCAACTCAGTGTTTGACGTATTTCTTTATAGTCTACATCCTATATAGTTTATGCTAAGATAGCCGTAGCTACTGATTAAAGTAGGAGGGATGGCTGAGCGGTTGAAAGCAACGGTCTTGAAAACCGTCAAGGGGGCAACTCCTTCCAGGGTTCGAATCCCTGTCCCTCCGCCAAAAAAATGAAATTGACAAGAGGAGTTGGCGTTCCATGATTAACGTCGTTATCGTTGACGATCATGCCTTAGTACGTTTAGGCATGAAGCGCTTGTTAGAGGATGTTCGTGATATTAATGTTATCGGTGAAGCCGAAAGTGGCGAAGCTGCCATTAATTTAGTAAAGGAAACCAAACCCGATGTGGTGTTGATGGATCTAAAAATGCCTGGAATAGGTGGTTTAGATGCAACACGCCGTTTGATACGTGTCAATCCTAAACTTAAAATTATCGTTGTGACGGTATTTAGTGAAGGTCCTTTTCCAGATCGATTGGTTCGTGCTGGAGCGGCAGGATATATTACTAAAAATACCAATGCTGAAGAATTAATCACCGCGATTCGTAAAGTGGTTGCGGGTCAAATCTATATTACTTTAGAGATCGCGCAAAAAATGGCCTTACGTCAGGTTTCTGACGCTTCCAAATCGCCGTTTGCGCAACTTTCTGAACGTGAATTACAAGTGATGTATATGGTCACGCATGGGACTAAAGTGAATGGTATTGCCAAAAAACTTTGTTTAAGTCCTAAAACCGTGAACACCTATCGCTATCGTCTCTATGAAAAATTAGGTGTGCATAACGATGTTGAGTTAACCCATCTCGCGCTGCGTTACGGTTTATTGGAAGAAGAAGAAGGTTATACCGATAAATCCCAGGAAAATCCGGAGGAATAAGTTTTTTCCTCCGGATTATTTTTCTAGTTTTTATTTGTGAAGTAGGGGAGTCTTTTCTGAAGTTGTAGCGGCTGGATTTTCTTCATTCTTAGGAATTGTTCCGAAAAAACTTTGCTGACTGCTCGCTAAAATGTTATTAGGAAGTGGAAAAACAGCTGTAGTTGTAGGGCTAGTCACACACACGGTATTATTTAAAGAGCTTTGTACTGCTGCTGGCGCCGGAACTTTTGGAAAAAATTCATCGGCTGGTCTACTTTCAATACCTAATGCCTCTGCCTTAGCTAAATCCGGTTGATATTGACTCACCAGGAGTATATTTTCTGGTTTTGTTTCTTTAAGAAATCTATCCACAAGGTCACTGATTAAACCAGGCGTACCTTCTTTAAATTCTTTAAACAGATAAGAGGGGCAAAGATAAAAATTCTTGGCAATTGCTAAAGGTTTAGCTTCTGTTTCTTCAGGTAGCTGCCAATCATTAGGACAATTATCTTGGAATAATTGGATGATTTTTTTGATATTCAACGGATTCGTATTGGATATAAAATAAATAGGCTTGTTTTTATCTAGCACGCTTTTCAACCTTGCAGTTGATTCAATATCCCAGGCTATCAATGAATTCCAAGCGGCTTCTAGAAGTTTTTCAGGGTTTTTATCGGCTGGAATAAAATAAAAAATTTCTTTTAACTTGCTGATAAAGGTATCGGTATCTACTTTTCCCAGTTTGTAATCATTAATTGATCGATTCAAACTTAGGTATTTTAAGCTGACCCACATCTTGCTATACCATTTCCCTAGCCAACTCTGTGCATACGTATAATGCAAATCAGCAAATTGATTGAGAACCTCGGAAATGGGTTTTAGTTTATGAATAGCAGATAAATTAACAATATAAGTTTGATAATCTTGAAACATGGAGTTAGTTATCGGTAGCATAGTTGTTCCCTGGTTTTTTGTATTAAAAAAGTTAAGCTCATAAAAAAAGCTTAGTGTGCGGTTGGACTTGATAGGTGGGTGCTGCGCCCAGCCGACCCAGCTGCTTGTAATGCCGACATATTATCATCCGCAGACAGGTTTGTTGGCATAGAATGTACTTCGACGAGTTTAAGCGCTTGCATGGTTGTAACAGCAGTATCTACAGGAAACGCTAATAGGTCCGTATAAAATTTTTCTTTGGAAATAGTTTCTAGTGCTAATTTTTTAGTTATCGTATTATTTTTTTCGTAGGGGTTCACTAATAAAATATCATCTTTTTTAGTCTTGCTAATGTCATTTAAATAGACTTTTAGATGCGCGAGTAAGCCAGGAGTAGGTTTAGTGGTAAATAACTTAGTCAATAAACCGCGCGGTTGCTCGAGCAAGGTTTTATAAGCATAGGATAAACAAAAATACACCGTACCGCATTGTGATGCTGAACCAGGACAATTTAATCCCGAACTCGAGGACTGACTAATCGCTAGCGGTAAGGCTAATGCGGGACCGGATAGCTTATCTGAAAATGATAATGTGCTGATAGCATTCAATGCAAACAGATCTAAGATTTTTTCGGCATGTAGTTCATTCGTATTGCCAATAAAATAAATCGATGTTCCTTGTTGTGTTAAATTAAGTAAGGCCTCAAATACACTCGTTAATTTTTTATCAAAATTAAGTAGCGCGTTCCAGGCGACTTTAGCCTCAGCTGCTTTTTCGCTAGGTAATTTTAAAAATCTCAATAATTCCAAAATGAATTCCTGCTTGGTTTTTTTTCCTAGATTAAAATCAGCTACGAGTTTAGAGCTCAGAATCTTCTCCGTTATTTTTTTACTAAATTCCTCATGCTCTTTTATTTCCTCGTCGCAACTAAACATTTCATCAAAAAATTTTCCGGATAAATTGGCGAATTTTTCTCCGGCTATTCCTTTATTAAAGACAATAAATGCAGATAAAGGCACGATTAAAATATTTTTTTGCTCCAGAAAGTTTGGCATAAAAATCCTTTTTTATTAAATTTCAATTTTTATCTTACTTTTTTTCTAACGCAGTGACAAGCACTAATAATTCTACTTAAATATAAATTATTTTTAAAAAAGTTCGACGGAAAAATAGCTTATTCATTAGAATAATAAATAAGTTTATTTAATGAGTAAATCTAGTTTTAGATGATACGGAACTGGCAGTTTCATTAGCAGAATTTGGTTCTAGCTGATTATAAAAATTAGTTTCAGACATAAATATCATGTTGGAATTTTTTACTATAATTTTTTCTTTTTTGTCATCATTAACAAATAATATATTTTTACTCTGTAAAGAATATATGACTTTAGAAATCAAACTTGATCTGGGTGTTTTAAATAAGCTGGAAATAGAATGGCTAGATGATGGCTGTATTGATTCTCCATAAGTATATGATAAACACAAATAAATATTTCTAGCAATTTTAATAGATTGATTTTTGGCAGTATCTTTAGGGAATTTCCAGTTAATGGGAGATGCCTGTTTAAATAGAGCTAAGATTTTTTCGGCATATAGTGGATCACTATCACCTACCAGATAAATCCTTTGATCGTGATTAGCTTGATCAATTAAGTAATTTAATTTATTTGCTGCGTTCTCTGACAATTCAATTGCTGAATTCCAGGCATGTTTTAAGCTATCTTTATCTATTTGAGTTTGCTTATCATCAGAAGATAACGTTAAAGCGTTAAATAATTGATCGAAAAACTGTTCAGTATTTATTGCACCCCGATTATATTGCATCCTATAAGGAGAAGATAATTGTTTTTCTATTAACTGAGCGTAAGCTGCCTTTTCTTCTTGCACGCCCGCCGCGCGCACCTCTTCCAGTGTATTCTCTACTGGGTTAAAGAGTAACCGCGCAGTAAGATAATAATGCATAAAGTAACGTGCGATAAAATAGGCATCATGGGAGGGGATGGTTTCAATTTTACGTAAAGACATCATTGTTTCTTTAAATATATGTTCATTAAATTTAATTAATGTCGATAAAGGAACGATGATGTTTTTTGAATGAGGCATAAAAATTCCTTATAAAAGCTTTGATTTTTATTGAATATTTTTCTGTTTTCTAAATGAGTATTTATTTGATAAATCCGATTTAAAGGAAGAAACGTTTCTTCCTTTAATTGGTTGGCTAAAAATATTATCTTGAAAAACTTAATTTTTTTTCGGCAGTATGTTCTGTTATATCCGTGTTAGAAGGAGAATTGTTTGGTACGCATAGTTTGCTTGCAGATGGAAAACATTCATTTATGAAATCAATTTTTGTTTCAGTAAGATTGACAGTTGGTTTTATCTGGTCATAAAAATGATCGGTGCTTGTAGTAGTCATTCCCAATTTTTTGGCTATGCAAGTTTCTTTTTTATTGTCACTGACAAATAATATATCCTTATCTGAATCTAAAGAATTTATTACTTCAGTAATTAGACTTGTCTTTGATGATTTAAATAAGCTAGAAAAAAAACTTGAAGCTTGCGGTTCAATCATTGCTCCGTAAATATATGAGGGACACAAATAAATATTTTTGGCAATTTCAATAGGTTGATTGGGAGTAATTGCTTCAGGTAAATTTTCCGAGTAATAATTAGGACATATTTCACTGAACAAGCTTAAAATTTTTTCAGCATGTAAAGGATCAATATCGCTTATCAGATAAATTTTTTGGTCATTATTGGCGCAAACAATTAAATCATTTAATTTTTCTGTGGCGTTTCCAGCTAATTCAATACCTGATTTCCAGGAAGATCCTAATTTACTTTCAATTGTACCATCAGGCTTTCCATCACCTTTTGCCATAGCCAGTGATTTTCTAAGGTTATCGATAAACTGATCGGTATTAATTATGCCTAGTTGGTAATTAATTACATTGGGAAAGGAAAGCGTGGGAATTTTAAGCAAATATTTTTTATTTTTTTGCTCGCTTAGTCTATTTTCTGCTTCATCTCCTTTATTAAACATACGAGATAAAATCACCCTAGTAACATCGAGGGCAGAATTAGAAAAAACATTAATCAGAGGTTTAAATTCCGTTTTCATAATATCCTCATTAAATATCATTAATGAGGATAAAGAGATGATAATATGTTTTGTATTAAGCATAAAAATTTCCTTATAATATTTTGATTTTTTTTAGAAAGTAAACAACTTTCACTGACACCTTACTTTATCTAGTAAATGATAACAACAAGCGTTTACCCTTTTTTTTCTGATCAGGTAATAAAAATATTACCTGGTTGTTGATCATTAAAAACTTGTCATTGCGAGTAGAGGAAAAATTAATCGTCATTGCGAGCGCGTAGCGCGCGGCAATCTAAAAATAAATTCAAATTGTAGAAGGCCACGCTCATTCCATTCGTTCGTCATGACGATCTTAGTTTAGGCAAAAAATAGGAATGCGCATTAAACAGACAGATATTCGTCTCAAAATTTGACGTTGCGAAGTGTGTACTCGGTTAAAAATTAAGCATTTAGCATAAGTTTAGCCGATAGACTATGCTTCTTTTGCTTAGTATTAAAATGGGGCGATTCTAAACCGGGTGAGTAATATTTCTGATCGATACTCAGTTTAGAGCGCATGGTATAGCGAAGGAGGTTACTTCAGATGTCTTTATTAAAACCAGTCACATTATTCTTATTAGCGTTTTTTGCAGTGAGTCCGGTTTGGGCACAAGACAGCGATTGTTGTGCAGAGTTACGCCACGAAGTGCAAATGATTAAAGATCAGCTTAAGAGCCAACAAAACCAACAAGTTAATGCTTCTAAGGAACTGAATCAACAGCAGGTTACCACCAAAACCGGTTTTAAAGGCGTAGGCGTTTTAGTCGACGCTTTGGCTACGCAGTTCCCTAATTTACCTGCTTTGAAAACGGTTAAACAAATCTTTGATAACTTAAATAAATAAAATTTACCTCGTTGCATATCAAGATGCGATATAGCATCTTGATATGTTTCCATCTCGCGATGCAGATTTTCAAGAGATGAGAAGTCAGCGCATGGCGAGCGAATGTCTAGATTGCCGCGCACCTACGGTGCTCGCAATGACGAATAAGCACTGCGTGCTCGCAATGACGATGGTTACACTTTTTTGCATTGCGCAGCTTGAAGTTCGCGAGGTATATTCATTAGTATGATGGTTTATTGGGTATTCTGTAGGTGATTCTGTGAAGCTTGGTGCGGATGCGACGAATCTAAAACAGCAACTGGCTTTTATCAGTCAAAGTGCGGGTGTTTATTTATTTTTGAACGCCGAGCAGCAAGTATTGTATGTGGGCAAAGCGCGGCATTTAAAAAAACGTGTCAGTAGCTATTTCCGTGGTCAGCAAAGTAGTCGCGTGGCGTTGCTGATGCGACAGGTGACGGCCATTGAAACCACCGCCACAGAAACCGAAAATCAAGCTTTATTGTTAGAGAGTAATCTCATTAAACAATTGAAGCCGCGTTACAATATTTTGTTACGCGATGATAAAAGCTACCCGTATATTATTCTTAGCAAACACCAAAGTTATCCGCGTTTAGCGTTTTATCGCGGTGCACGCACAAAGGATTATCGCTATTTTGGACCGTTCCCAAGTATCCTGGCCGTCAGAGAAACTATCAATTTATTGCAGAAATTATTTAGAATTCGTTCTTGTAAAGATAGTTTTTTTCGCAATCGCACCAGGCCGTGCTTGCAATACCAAATCAAACGCTGTACCGCTCCTTGTGTCGGACTTATTACACCAGAAAATTATCAGCGGGATGTGACAAATACGGTGTTATTTTTACAAGGCAAAAATCAAACTGTTATCGATGATATCGCTGAACAAATGGAAAGGGCAGCGCAGGGATTAGATTATGAGACCGCCGCGCGTTTGCGCGATCAGATTGCCGCGCTGCGTGAGATTCAACAGCAACAAGTGATTACTACCGGCCAGGGTAATCTGGATATTATTGGCTTAGCACAACAAACGTCGCATTATGTTTTATATGTGTTGAATGTGCGCCATGGTCGATTATTAGGTGGTAAAGCCTACTTCCCTGATGTACCTGCAAAACATAAAACCGCGGAAGTATTATCGGCTTTTATCGAGCAATTTTATTTGCAAACTGAAATTTCGCATACCATTCCTGAGGAGATTGTTATTTCGTTAAAGCTACCTGAACAAGAATGGTTAAGGGCCACTTTAGTTGAGCGTTCAGGACATAAAGTTAAATTATTAAATAAACCCAGTGGTGAAAAAAAGCACTGGTTAAGCTTGGCACATGAAAATGCACGACAGGCTTTAGTAGCGCATCTTTCCGATAAATTGGCCTTTTATAAGCAACTCGAATGTTTGCAAACGGCATTGCGCTTGGATAATATGCCACAGCGCATAGAATGTTTTGATATCAGTCATACGCAAGGCGAAGCGACCGTTGCCTCGTGTGTGGTATTTGATGAGCAAGGTCCACGAAAAATGGACTATCGACGCTTTAATATTGAGGATGTTACTCCTGGCGATGACTATGCAGCAATGCGTCAAGCGTTGTTGCGCCGTTATAAGCATTTGAAAAATGAAGAAGAAAATTTACCGGATGTGTTGCTTATCGATGGTGGCAAAGGTCAACTCAAGCAAGCTGAACAAGTCCTAGAGGAGCTACAGATTAATGGTATCCTTCTCATCGGCGTAGCGAAAGGTCCGGGTCGAAAATCGGGTCTGGAAAGTTTATATTTTTCCAATCGTGCGCAGCCTATTAGCTTGCCTGCGGATTCCTTGGCATTACGAGCGATTTTAAGCATACGCGATGAAGCCCATCGTTTTGCTATTACTGGGCACCGAGGTCGACGCGCAAAAAAACGACGTACTTCAGCGCTGGAAGATATTCCTGGTATCGGTGCGAAACGGCGACGTGAATTATTACGTCAGTTTGGCGGCTTACAAGCATTACAAAACGCCAGTGCGGCTGACCTAGCCAAAGTTCCTGGTATTAGTCAACGTTTGGCCGAACAAATTTATTTAGCTTTAAAAGGCTAAACTAACCAGTTACACTAAGGTATCCATAAGAGATCGCTCGCTACTGGTATACACCCCATGGGTATCCCCAATATATTGACCTTTCTGCGCATCATTTTAATTCCCGTTTTTATTTTATTATTTTATTTACCTTTTCGTGGTAGTCACATATTAGCCGCGATCATTTTTATTTTTGCGGCGATGACAGATTGGTTAGATGGTTATTTAGCGCGAAGTTTGGGACAAGTTTCTAAATTAGGCACATTCCTTGATCCCGTTGCCGATAAATTAATTGTGGTAACGGCTTTAATATTATTGGTGGGTGATCAAGCGTTACCTTATTTAGCTGTCCCTGCTATCGTTATTATTTGTCGAGAAATTATGGTATCGGCATTGCGTGAATGGATGGCAGAGATTGGTAAACGCAAACGTATGGTAGTGAGCATGTTAGGCAAAATAAAAACCGCGATACAAATGTTAGCGATTATTTTATTATTACTTTATAAGCCAGGTGCTTGGATAGGATTTGCTTTGTCAGGTTATGTATTACTTTATCTTGCAGTAATCTTGACGTTGTGGAGTATGTGTTTATATTTAAAAGCAGCTTGGCATGATTTATCTTCTTGACAGCATTTTTCATGCAGTTACAATATCACCCGTTTTGCGGGAATAGCTCAGTTGGTAGAGCGCAACCTTGCCAAGGTTGAGGTCGCGAGTTCGAGCCTCGTTTCCCGCTCCAAGATTTTTTTATTAATTGGAAATTAACGATCAATTAGTAGAGGCTGAAGTATTTTTGCTGAGTTCGAGGCGGATGATGGTTGAGGAACGGAATGTACTGCGAGGTACATGAGTACCGGAAACCAGCATCCAACGAAGAAGTCGGTAAAAAGACGAAGCGCGAGATGTACAAATTGGCTGGGTGGCAGAGTGGTCATGCAGCGGCCTGCAAAGCCGCGTACGTCGGTTCAATTCCGGCCCTAGCCTCCAAAAAAATATGCTCATAGGCACGGAGTTTTTGGCAGGGCGGCGCAAAAATGAGCAACCGGAGTGTATTAAAGGATACATTAGGATTGCGAGTTGAGCGGCAACACAGCCAGCGACTTGAGTGTGCTATGAGTAAGAAGAATTATATGCCCGGGTGGCGAAATTGGTAGACGCAAGGGACTTAAAATCCCTCGGTGGTAACACTGTGCCGGTTCAAGTCCGGCCCCGGGCACCAAATTAAATTAATTTTACAAACTGAATTCAATATTTATTTGCACTATTAAAGAACGCCAATGACATTTCTAGTCACTGAAAAGTGTATTCGTTGTAAATATACCGATTGTGTAGAAGTATGCCCAGTTGATTGTTTTTACGAAGGGCCGAATATGTTGGTTATTCATCCTGACGAATGCATTGATTGTGGCCTGTGTGAACCAGAATGTCCGGTGAATGCCATTTATGTTGAAGATGATCTGCCGGAAAAATATAAAGAATTCTTAGCCTTGAATAAAGAGCTTGCACAAAAATGGCCGAATATCACGCACCGCAAAGATCCACCCGCCGACGCCGACGAATGGAAAGATAAGGAAGATAAATTAAAGTATCTCGAAAAATAATATATACGCTTCGCATTTGTCGCAATCCTTATTATTCTTGATTAAATACCTAACTTAAAATATAAATTTTTTATGGATAAAAATAATAGTAATGAATCCTGTCGCTCAAATGCTAATTTACAGCCCGCTCACAACAATCTATTGGAATTAGTTCAGAAAAATAAAACCATTCCCGCTTTTTTAAGTAGTTTGAGGCCTAATGAACCCAGACTGAAATGCTTAAAAAAAGCGATTCGTAAAGGAAATTTTCGAGCGAAGATCTGGAATCATCCGCATTGTAATTTATATCTGATTTATCTCGTCAACGAAAAAAAGATCCCTTTTTGGCAGGGGATTACCGCTTATGTGTATTTGATTGCGAAAATGCAATATAGCAAAACCCATGCTTTGCGCGCGGAAGATCAGGATGTCAAATTCGATTATCTGGTTAGCATTGTTCCTTTAGTCAAGGCTGGAGCCATAACCCTGTTGGGTTATCAATATTTATTAGGTGTGACGCATGCTTTAGAAAAATTACAGGTTGAGGTGAATTTTGACGAATTAGCCAAGTATGTATTAGCGTTGCCACGCATCGAGCAGTGCTTAATCAAAACGGAATATAGCCATCACCTGACGCTGCGCGAGCGTAAGCAGGATTCTAATCGTTTAGTTTGGGTGCTGATCAACAATTTGCCGTTGATACAAAAAATAAGTGCTGGCAACTTTGAAGACCCGACCACACAGTATTTAATACCTTCCTCATCGATGATCAATTATTTTTTGCGCATGATGAATAAACAACCGTTGCAGATGCGTCCGGTTTTAGGCAATCCGGGCTTAGCTACTTTATATGACTGGCATGCGCAAGATTTTCACCCCAGTTCATTATACGCGCCGCAAGTCCTATCCAATCCTAAAAACGCCGATGGTTACCGCTGTGGTCCGTTTGCCATGTGGTTACATGATATCGGACATAGTTTTTGGGGAAGTATGTTGTCAAAAGCACAGCGTGAATATATTTTTACCACGTATATTCCGGCATTGCGTTCTTTAAAGCTTATAGCCGAAAAGTTTTATGATAGCTGGAGTATAGAAGTGCTCAAAGAAGCGGAAATAAAAGCCTATGATTTTGATTTGACCGCTATTATGGATTATGCCGATGTAGAGACTCGTTTTGCTACCTATCTTGCCCATACGCTGGGTAAAAATCCGATTTATCCAAGTTGTGTCTATACGGGGGTTTATGAATTTGATGCGATAGGTCGAGCAGAAGGTGATGCGTTTTATTTTTTATTGCATTACGGGTTGTATATGTCTCAAACGCCAGATGCTTATAAAGAGGTTTATAAAACCTTAATAAGCTTTATTACTATTGGCCCAACTTATAGAGACCAACGTATGGTTATCGCACTGCAAACATTAGCCAAAAATGCGGCGACCGATCCTGATGCTTTATTTGCTGATGAACCATTTTTATGTAAGGTAGATAGATTGGACTGGCAAATGTTGTTAAATTCTAGCCGAACTAGCGAAGAACTTTGGCAAGAAATGACCAGCAATGTGGATCGGGCAGAAGAACTGTTGGAGATGATCGAGCAAGGATTGAATTTTTTTCATCCTTACTTACCGATGACGGCTATGAAAAGATTGGCACTGTTGGAGAGCTTAGAAAATCAGCTGTCTATATGCGCAAAAATTAGCAAAAATCCATTTAACAGTGCTAATATCCGGACCAAGTTTCAACCACAGCTTTTTAGTGTCCAAGAAAACGATTCAGATGTGCCTGGAACAGAATCTCATCCGTATAAATATAACTAAAGAATGAAATCCATCACTTTGCTAGCCATTGATACCTGTACCGAAGCCTGTTCGGCGGCTTTGTTGCATAAGCAACACATTCAGGAGCGTTATCAATGTGCGCCGCGCGCGCATACACAACTGATATTACCCATGATGCAGTCCTTGTTGGATGAAGCAGGGCTCAAGCTACGCGATTTAGATGCATTAGCTTTTACGCGCGGGCCGGGGAGTTTTACCGGAATACGCATTGCCGCAAGTATTATTCAAGCTAGTGCTTTTGCTGCTGATTTGCCGGTGGTGTTGGTGTCCAGTTTACAGTGCTTAGCGCAAGGTGCTTATCGGGAGTTGCAAGCACAACAGGTATTTACGGCTATTGATGCGCGTTTGCAGGAAGTCTTTTTTGCCACCTATCGACTACAAGCGGGGAGCGCTATCCTGCAAGCCTGTGGCACGGAACAGTTATGCTTACCACAACAGTGTGAAGCGAGCGGTTTAACTGATTTTGTCGGCGTGGGCAGTGGTTGGGATCAGTATCATGCCCTATTCGCCGATCAATTTAAGAATCAGTTGCAGCGATGGTTGCCACAACGTTATCCTAGGGCCTATGACGCCGCGGTGATTGCCGCGGAAGCTTATCAACGCGGTGAAATTGTCACTGCTGGCGAAGCTTTGCCGACTTATTTGAGAGAAACAGTCGCTTTACGACGAGGTTGCGATGGATAAATATTTACTCAGTATTCTAGTTTGCCCATTGTGCAAAGCCAGTTTGGTGTATGAAAAATCGGCTCAAGAGCTGATTTGTCGTTTTGATCGTTTGGCTTATCCTATTCGAGATGAGATTCCGATTATGTTAGAGTCCCAAGCGCGCAGGATATCTTTAGAAGAATATGATCGCTTGAGTTAGTGTGTCGTCATTATTGGTTACTCACGCTGTTATGCACGACTAAAGTTTGAGTTATTCTTTGCAGGAAAATAAGAATGAAAAAAGCGCTGCATCAAGTGCATGATAAATTTTTTAAGAGTTCACTGAAAGAAAAAAAGATTGCCATTGATTTTTTAAAAGCTTATTTATCCCCAAAAGTCTATGAAAAAATTGATATAAATTCCTTACAACTCACTGAAAAAAGCTTTGTTATTCCTGAATTGAAGGAAATCCATAGCGATATTATTTATAAATGCTTAATAGATGAAAAAGCAGCCTATCTATTTTTCCTGATTGAACATGAATCGACGGCTAAAGACCCGCTGATGGCTTTTCGTTTTCTCCAGTATATGGTGTCTCTCAGTTCTAATCATTTGCGACAAGGACATAAGAAATTACCCATTATTTTACCCTTATGTCTTTACCACGGTGAGGAAACACCTTATCCGCATTCTAATGAGTTATATGGCTGTTTCGATGATCCTGAATTAGCCAGGGAATTGGCCTTTAAGCCTTTTAAGTTGATCGATCTGACGATATTGTCGGACGAAGAAATTTCTCAGCATGGTTTGGCTGCTTTATTGGAAATGCTCTTCAAGCATCACCGATCTAAGCAATTTTTATCGATTATGCGAAAATTAATTCAATCAAATTTGCTGCAGAATGTTATTAAACAGTTGGATATAGCCTATTTGACGGATATGCTAAACTACATCCTGAATGCCAGTCAGGATGAGACCGAGCCGCATGCGGTTGAAGATTTGATATACGAGTTAATACAGGTTTTTCCACAGGAAAGAGAGGTGATTATGACATTTGCACAGCAACTAAAACAAGAAGGTCGGCAAGAAGGTTTACAGGAGAAAGAGATAATGATTGCTAAGAAGATGCTGGATAAGGGCTTAGATATCGCCTTTATTAAGGAACTCATCGATATATCTGAGCAGGAATGGGCAGATTTAGAAAATGCATAGGTGAAGATTAAATACATTAATAGCAGATGAAGGTTAACGCAGCATGACAGATGATTTGCAACAGATTATTCAGCGAGCGGCGCAGTCGATTGCCGAAACCAAGCGTTCATTTGATTTAGAACAATTACGTAGCGCGCTATTAGGTAAAAAAAGCGCATTAAATGACTATCTAAAAAAATTAGCTCAAGCGCCCGCTACAGAAAAACCAAAATTAGGACAAGCGGTTAATCACGCAAAGCAGCAAATTGAAGCCTTGCTGAAGGCGCAAGGCGAATTATTAATCAATCAGGAAATCAATGCGCAATTGGCCCATGAAAAAGTAGATATCACCTTGGCCGGTCGCGGTCAGACTAATGGTAGTTTGCATCCGGTAACGCGTACACGGCAGCGTATTGAGCGTTTTTTTACGGCTGCGGGTTTTACTGTGGAGCAAGGTCCTGAAATCGAGGATGAATATTATAATTTTGAGGCATTGAATATTCCCAGCAATCATCCAGCACGTGCTTTACATGACACTTTTTATTTTGCCAATGGCTTACTCTTGCGTACGCATACATCACCGGCGCAAATACGCGCCATGCAAAACGCTAAGCCACCCATAAAGATGATTGCACCGGGTCGTGTGTATCGTTGCGATTCTGACGTCACACATACACCGATGTTTCATCAAGTTGAAGGGTTGTTAATCGATGAATCGGCTAATTTTTCTGAGCTCAAAGGTTTATTAACGCAATTTTTGCAGCATTTTTTCGAAAAAAATGATCTAGCGATTCGTTTTCGTGCGGCTTATTTTCCGTTTACTGAGCCTTCGGCTGAAGTCGATATTCAATGTGTAATGTGCAAGGGCGCAGGCTGTCGCGTTTGCAGTCAAACCGGATGGTTAGAAATATTGGGTTGTGGCATGGTGCATCCGAATGTATTAGAAAAAGTGGGTTTAGCACCGGATAAATATCAAGGCTATGCGTTTGGGATGGGTATCGATCGATTAGCTTTATTACGTTATCGAATTCCCGATCTGCGTTTGATGTTTGAAAATGATTGTCGTTTTTTAGAGCAATTTTAATATGAAATTGAGTGAACAATGGTTACGTACGTGGGTTAATCCCAACTTAAATGTTAAACAGTTAGCTGAGCAACTGACTTTGGCAGGCTTAGAAGTAGCTGGAGTACATCCCGTTGCGGGATCGTTTGATAAAGTCGTCGTTGGCGAAGTGTTAAGTGCAGCACCACATCCTGATGCATCACGTTTACAGGTGTGTGCAGTGAATGTTGGCGCTGAGCAAAGCTTAACGATCGTATGTGGTGCGAAAAATTGTCGAGCTGGCTTAAAAGTGGCCGTTGCACAAGTCGGCGCGCATTTACCGCAGGATATATTGATTAAAGAAGCCAAGCTACGCGGTGTTGTTTCACAAGGTATGTTATGTTCCAGCAGTGAGTTAGGTTTTGCTGAAGCTACACAAGATAGCGGGATCTTGGAATTACCTTTAGATGCCCCGATCGGTAAAGACATACGTGAGTATTTACAATTAGATGATCATTGTCTGGATATACATCTGACACCGAATCGTGGTGATTGTTTGAGCGTCCAAGGTTTAGCACGGGATATTGCCGCAATAACGCAACAGACTATGATGCACCCATCGATGGTGAGTCAGCCTGCCGTTATACAAGACCAAATTAAAATTAACGTCGAGTCCGCCGAAGATTGTCCGCATTATGCCGGACGAATTATACGTAATATTAATACGCAAGCCAAAACACCGTTATGGATGCAAGAGCGTTTACGTCGTAGTGGTGTGCGCAGTATTCATCCAGTGGTGGATGTGACGAATTATGTGATGTTAGAAGTAGGCCAACCTTTGCATGCCTTTGATCTTAAACAGTTAACAGATGAAGTGAACGTACGTCTTGCGCATCCTGAAGAGTCAGTTACTTTATTAGATGGTAAAAACATTGTTTTAGACGGAAACACTTTGGTGATTGCCGATAAAAACCAAGTGCAAGCGATTGCGGGCGTGATGGGAGCGGCACATTCAGCGGTTAGTGACGAAACCCAAGACGTATTTTTGGAAAGTGCTTATTTTAGTCCAGCGCGTCTCGCTGGACGTGCTCGCCAATATGGATTAAGTAGCGATTCGGCCTATCGCTTTGAACGTGGTGTGGATCCAGCAATTACTGTCTCGGCTTTGGAGCGGGCAACACAATTATTGTTTGAGATAGTGGGTGGTCAAGTGGGGCCGATAACGCACGTGCAAGCAGCGACCAAACCCTTAGCCAGCATAAAATTTCGTCCGGCGCATTTAAAAAAATTTTTAGGTTTTTCTTTAGATGAAGAAAAAATAGCGACTATTTTTGCGAGCTTAGGCATACATGTGCAGCATAAAGCTACAGAAGAGTGGCAGGTAACACCACCGACTTGGCGTTTTGATCTCTCATTAGCAGTGGATCTTATCGAAGAGTTAGCGCGGATACAGGGTTATCAACATATTCCAGTGAAACTGCCGAATACTCCCTTAACGTTTTTACCACAACCAGAAACACAATTGTCGTTAACACGACTGCAAGACTTACTCATAGCCCGAGGTTATCGCGAAACCATCAATTATAGTTTTACCGCACCTAAGCTACAGCAAAGCATCGTTCCTCATTTAGAAGCATTAAGCTTGTTAAATCCCATATCCAGCGAACTTTCGGTAATGCGAACCAGTTTGTGGCCGGGATTACTAAATAGTCTGCGTTATAACCAACAACGACAGCAGTTGAGTTGTCGTTTATTTGAAAGCGGTGTGTGTTTTCATAATCATAGTGGAAAACTTGAACAACAAGAATATTTGGCTGCGGTCGCCAGCGGAGAGTGTTTACCTGAGCAATGGGGTGTTGCTAGCACACCCTTAGATTTTTTTAGCATGAAATCTGATTTGGAAGCGTTACTAAGTTTAACGGCTAAAAACGATATTCAGTTTGTGCCAGGAACCCATCCTGCTTTACACCCCGGTCAGTCAAGTGACTTGCAACAGGCGGGCAAAATCATTGGTTATTTTGGCGCTTTACATCCTAAAATCATTACCGAGTTAGATTTAATTGGCCCCATTTATTGTTTTGAACTAAAAACTTCTGCGATTAGCCAAAGACATTTGCCGCAATTTAAAGCTTATTCCAAATTTCCCATGGTACGACGGGATATTTCTTTTTGGGTAGATGATAAATATCCTGCATCAACTATTTTACAGGCAGTGAAGCATGAAAGCGGTGAATGTTTACATCAATCCTTTTTATTTGATGTGTATTTTGCCGAGCAAGAACCACAAAAACGCAGTTTAGCTTTAGCCTTATGCTGGCAGCATCCGACACGTACGTTGGTTGATGTCGAAGTGGATGAGTTAATGCAAAAAGTAACCGCGCATCTTAAACAGAGTTTTGCTATTCAAATACGGGAATAGAGTATTATGAGTCCAGTGTTAACCAAAGCTGATTTGATTAACAGCTTAAGACAACAAGATCCCAGTCTCAGCCGGCCTTTAGCCACACAACTGGCAGATGCTTTTTTCGCAGAGATTGTATTAGCTTTGGAAAGAGGGGAGCCAGTAAAGATTTCTGGTTTAGGAAGTTTTCGACGGCGTAGAAAAAAGGAACGACCGGGTCGAAATCCAAAAACCGGCGTAACCACGATCGTGACGTCGCGGAATGTCGTATTGTTTCAAGCCAGTCAAAAATTAAAATTGCAATTAAAGCACCAAAAAAGTTAATTTTTAACTACTCTCGTCATTGCGAGCGCATAGCGCGCGGCAATCCAAGAAATCTAAACGGTGGAAGTCATGCTCACTTCGTGAGTCTCGCCATGACGGTGATTTTTTATACTCGGTGTTGGTCGGGGCGACTGGATTTGAACCAGCGACCACCTACACCCCATGCAGGTGCGCTACCAGGCTGCGCTACGCCCCGAAGAGCGCACATTGTAATGTCCTGATAATAAACACGCAACTACCAATTCATCCTGTAATTGAATTGTTAGACCGAGCGAGTGGCTGGATTGCCGCGCACCTGCGGTGCTCGCAATGACGAGCAATATTTTACCGGTGCTCGGTAAGCGGACGATCTATATTCTAACTCGAAATCTATATTATATGCGATCGCAATGACGAGTAAATCAAATCTTACCTGTTTTATTACCTAGGGTTGGCTGTCTATCTTTGTTTGCTTAGTGTAGGATATATTTACCTAAAATCAGGAGATAGGATATGGCAATTTATGAAAATATCTTAGTAGCAATAGATTTGCACCCTACCTGTGACGAAATTATCTTGAAGCGTGCTCACGCTTTAGTCAAAGACGGGCAGGGTAAATTATCGGTCATTCATGCCGTGGAACATATTAATGCTTACGGTGTTGCACAAGCGTATCCTGCTGTCATCGATTTAGAAGGCGAGATGCTGGCCGAAGCGCAAAAACAATTAGCCGATTTGTCGAAAAAATTTGATATCCCAGCCAAACATCAATTTGTTGAAGTCGGATCGCCTAAGGTGGTGATACTCGATAAAATGAAGCAATTAAAAACGGATCTCATTATCATTGGTAGTCATGGTCGACATGGCATCGGTGTATTGTTTGGTTCCACTGCCAGCGCTGTGATCCATCATCTATCTTGTGATGCCTTGGTAGTGAAAATTCCTGAGCTGAAAAACTAATAAATTAATTCCGGACTTAAATTTCGAGCATGAGAGTTTTGCGTATCAGCGCCAGAAAAGCTTTTGTGCTTATCTTGGATTTAAGGATTAAAGCTTAGCTTGTTTTGTTTTGAGTCTTCCGAAATAGTACAGTTGGATAGTTGATAAAAAAGAAAGGATCGGAGGCTTTTTTGTTTCAGTTCTTCATCGGCTAATTTTTTCACCTGTTGTAAATATTCTTCCGGTACTTTACCCAACAAATGCGCAACGTGTTGTTTATTAGGAGAAAATCTTGCATTTTTTATCGCCTCAACAATACATCCGATGTAAACTTTACTGGTTACTATTTCTTCGATTGAATATTTTTTTTGCAGCAAATCAAACAAAAAATCAAATGTGCTGACATTAAACTCATATAAGCAAAATTCTTGAGGATTATGCAATGGGAAAACTTCAGTAAACTCTTGTTTTGTCGTAAGATATTGTGTGAGTTTAGTTAATACTTTTGTATTTCCAGCAAAACAATTTTGTAGCATAGCATTACGCGTAAAATCTTTTAAAATATTACGTATGGATTTGAGATTTTTTTCAGCAGGAAGTTGTTTTAAAACTAATTTAACAGTATCTAAATTACCACTGCTACACGCTTCAACTAATGGGTAATGATCGCTGGTTATTGCAAATAAATTAGGTGCTTTAGTAGAATTTTTAGCTAAGGCTATGACCCAATAAATGCTATCTATATGACCACTTTTACAAGCATGACGAATAAGATCTAAATAATTTTCGGGATTTTGCTCTAAATACTGTGACAAAGCTTTTTTATCTTCAGCAGAGCTTATTAAGCATTGTTGAATAACATTAATTTCTCCTCTATTTATTGCATTAGCTACACCACTATATAATAGAGAAACCTGATCGTCGGCGAGCGGGAAATTAGCTTTAGCTAATTTCCATAACGGAATTAAATTTTTAATATCTCCGGCGTAAATTGTATTGAATAAAACCGCTTTAATATGCCGCGAATTCGTTATGTCTCTTTCTTCTATGCTAAATTCTGGTTTGTTTTTCAGTAGTAACCAATGTTTTGTGATCATGCGCTCAAGCTCTGTATGTGTGTGTGCTCGTGCTAGCCAATAGGCGTGAAGATAAGCTTGGTATTCTTCCCAGAATGCTTCTTTGAGCGGCTTATTGTTATATTCGGGAACATTGGTATGTTTGGCAATTGATTGCTGCTGGGCTTTAATTTCTTTTAACACTTCATCTGCTTTTTCTGCTTGGTTATGGGCACATAAAAAACTGTAAGTATTAGGATAGAGCGATAAAAGTTTTTTAGCCTGATTTTTTATAGGATCGCCAAGCTTAGGAGGTATGTTGTTAAATGAAAGAATGTTATCTGATATTTTAATTAAGTCCGCTATTTTTGTAGGTAAGTTATCATATTTACTTACTAATTCTAATAAATAATAAGGTGATTGTTGGAGTAACGTTTCAAGTAAGCGCAAGTCAGGCATAAAATTTCCTTTTTTTATATTTAATTTAACATACATTTATAAAGAATAAAAATTTCTTATTTTTTAAAAATAATTAGCATCAATCAATAGTCAATTCTGGCTGTTAATTCTTTAAGATACAGATTAAACTATTTATTTTGCATAATCGCGCTTTTTTGGGTTTTCTGAATTTTCTTGATCCGCATTTAGGGTTTGAGGATGCGCAAATAAAGTTAATCCAGCCAGACTAGATATAGACTTGGGTATGTTAAGGTTACCCGTTTCTTTATTGTTTGAGCTCGTGCTTCCCGATGCTTCTCCAAAAGAATTATCAGCAAAGAAAGCAGTTTGCAATCGCGATCGATACTCGCAAGGTTCCGCTTGCGATTCAACGGTTTCTGTTTGTGTTGTGTGTTGTGGGTCCTCATTGCGCATTTTCGCAAGCAATTGCTTAGCTATTTTAGGTATTTGCATATCTTGAAATGCGTATTCTTCTATACAATAATTTAGCTGTTCGGAATTAGCAGTTTTTAACCCATCAAACTGTTTTTTGTTACGCATAGCATTTAAAAAAGGCTCAATGTCTTCAATATTGTAGTAGGGTAGTTCCGCTAAGTTTGATAACGCAACGGTGTGAGTTTTAACCATCTCACTGGCAATAAATGCTGCTAATCGAGGATAAGCAGTTACCGCTCTCGAATAAGCAACAAGATTAGGTGTGTTAACCAATTCATTTTCTGTTTTTGCTTCAATCGTAAAGTGGGTTATTTTTTCTTCTCGTGAGCTTAGCGCATTTTTACGTATAACGAGTTTATCAATATGTTGTTCAAACGTTTCATCGTTCAGCGTCTTGATGTCCGCATAAAGTTGGTAGATGCGTTTGCTAATGCTTTTCATTAAGCTGGGATCGATTTCGATTCTATCTTCGCCTAGACCAAAATATTTATCTTTGGTCCCACGGGCTTCGAGCGACCATCCAGCTTTATTGTTACGTGTTTCTCCGGATATTCCGAAATAACAAGTCATTTTTTCGCGTTGGTGTGAATCTATATCCTGTGAAATTGATTTACTCGCAATAAAATGGCCGATATCTTCGTCTTGGTTAGCAATGCCCACCAGACGATAACTTAAATGGCCGGGCTTAGGTTCGCCGGTTTTTCGACTCACGCGCATAAATTCTTTTTGCTCTTCAGCTAGAAAGTATTTGGTATTGGGATCGGATGGGTACTGGTTTATGGACTGTATGTTTTTGATGCCTATTTTTAGCGCTTCTTTATCCTGGATATCATTAATAAAAATATTCCCTTTCCCTTCATGGCCAACCGCTGATTTTAAAACTATTTTATTTATCCCTTTAGCACTAAAATAATTAAAAATATCTTCTGCTAATGCTTCAGTCGCCGTTTTTGACGGCAGAATTCGATATTCGGGTGAGACTTCATCAGGTAAATACAGTCGTTGATAAACTTTATTATTTAAGTTATCAATCTCGATTTCAAAAGAACCTGTATGGATATGCTTATAATGTTTACCTTGACTAATTTTAACAAATTCAGCGGTTGAAATTCGCTCAGAATTTTTTATTAATATGCGGTGCAGTGGTTGATCGGCAATTACGTTAGTTTTATTTCCCTGTATGTCGATAGCAATATTCGCATCAGGAAACGCCTTTTTGAAGGCGTTTTTATAACTCCATTCCGAGCTTCCGCCGAGATTGGAGCTTAGAAGAGGCTGACACTCAAACACAAGTAGTTCACTGTAATTTCCATCTTTTCCTTTATCAATACTTGCATCGATTACATAGGCATAACAGTTATCTTGCATAACTTACTCCTTAATCGCGGTTAGAAAAATACTACTATGTTAAATAATTATTCTTAACAAACTATTAAGAAAGCGAAGAATTGAACTATATTTAGAGAAAGCTTTTATAGACTATATTCAGCAAATCACGATAATGAATTAATTTTTTTACCAAGCTAGAGTCGAGTTAAAAAAAGACATGTCGGTTGGAAATTTGTTTATCTTAAATTTTTGAGCTACAGTAAGGGGGTATTACTGTCAAATGAGCCAAAAATAAGACGTTTAGTGTGTTACGTGAGTTTCACTTGCTTAAATAAAGGAGTATTTATGTTCAAAAGTCCGAGCGTTTTAGATTGGATTGCACTCGTCATCTTATTTATCGGTGGTTTGAACTGGGGTTTAGTCGGTTTATTCCATTTTGATTTAGTTACTGGAATCTTTGGAGATTACAGTCCAATTGCTAGAATTATTTATATTATCATTGGTTTATGTGCTATTTATGTACTGGTACGTGCAATAAGTTGTTGCAAAAAGAATATTTCAGTACCTTAAATTCTGCTCAGCTTATCAAAATACCTCCCGTCTCGTACGGGGGGATACTATTTTTTTAATAAAAATCCTCTAAAATTTAACCGAAAATGCCAGGAATTGTATGAACACGTGCTTATGTCGTGGTTTTTTGGGGTTTCATAAAGTTTATCCCATAACCAATAAATATATTATTCGCCGATACTAAAATGTAAATCGTCATTGCGAACACCGTAGGTGCGTGGCAATCTAAACATGTGTTCGGTATGGCCGGTTAAAGTTTGTCTGCTCAAAGTCCTATTCCACCAGAGTAGCACTTAATTCGACCTTTTCTATTTTTTCAAAGCGTGAGGTGATTTTATCCGCCGACGTTTTAGCGTCTTGAATATCGGTATAGGCTTGCTGAATATGGCGGAATAACTGATCCATGCGTACTTTGAACCGTGAAAAATCCTTGGCTAAGACACTTAAATGTTCCTGTATCAAATGAATCTGTTCGCGCGTCGCGGCATCCTTTAAAATAGCGTTAGTAGTTGTGAGCACGGCCATCATCGTCGTCGGCGAGACCAACCACACACGCTGGCGCTGCGCTTCTTCAACGAGGTCATAATAATGGGCATGAATTTCGGCAAAAATGGCTTCAGCGGGAATAAATAATAAAGCACCTTCAGACGTTTCACCGGGAATAATATATTTGCTGGCCACCGCTTGAATATGATGGCGGATATCTTGGCGAAATTGTGCCGCGGCTGCGCGTTGTTCACTTTTTGGCAAATCGATTTCGGTTAATTTTCGAAAGCCTTCTAAGGGAAATTTAGCATCGATGGCGATGCTGCCAGTGGGTGCGGGGAGCAATAACAGACAATCCACACGTTTGCCGTTACTCAAGGTGTGTTGCAAACTGTAATTTTTGGCGGGCAAGACATTTTCGATCAAGGCATTGAGTTGTACTTCACCAAAAACACCGCGCGAGCGTTTGTCAGCAAGAATATGTTGTAGATTGACTACATTTGTGGAAAGTTCGGTGATGCGTTTTTGTGCTTCATCTATCAATGCGAGTCGTTTTACTACATCAGTAAACGTGGCGGTAGTTTGTGCAAAGCCGTCAAATAAACGTTTTTCGACTTGACCGCTAATGGCAAGTAATTTTTCTTGTGTATTTTCGGTTAATTTATCCATACGTGAACTGATATGTTGCAAACCCTGCTGCAAACTATCTTGTAACAGTTTTAAACTATTAAGTTGATGTTGATCAAATTGTTGTCGATAGGTATTGAGTTCGAGTAATAGTTGTTCTTTATTCGCGGCAGTATGTCGTTGATCGAGAACGCGTGCATCATGCAGTTGATTCAATAAACGATTGATATCTGTCCAACGGCTTTCCATTTGGATCAATTTGTCATGTTGACGTTCTAATTTATAAAAATGCAACAGCGTAAAAGCGATTAAGCTGGTAAGCAGTGCTAAAGTGATATATATAAAATAGAGGGGCATAAAATTTTTCCTACTCTTAGAATACTATGGGGACTATAAAAACTACCGTATTGATCATAAGTTTACTATTAACCTGGCCATGTTTAGTCCACGCTGAGGATAGAAATCAACAACGCAAACTATTTTGGCAGGCCAGACAACTGATAATGAATAAACATTATCCACAGTTTTCTGCTTTAAAAGTTAAACTAAAAGATTATCCTCTATATCCTTATTTAATTTTTATCAAATTGAAACAACAATGGGCTTATGCCAATAGTGCTGAAATTGATGAGTTTTTACAAACCTATAATGATACACCGTTAGCCGTTAAGTTACGCGCTGATTGGTTAGCTTATTTGGCTAAAAAACAAGATTGGCAACACTTCGCCCATTATTATCAACCTATTTATGGTACACCATTACAGTGTAGTTACCTGCAATCTTTATTAGCGACGCAACAAAAATCCTTAGCGTATAAAAAAATCGCTGCACTTTGGTTAGAAGTTAATTCGCCACCGAGTGTATGTCGTAAGGTGTTTGCCCGTTGGGAGCAATCCGGAGGATTAAGTACCGATTTAATTTGGAAGAAATTAGATCAGGCGATGCGTAAAAATAACACGCATGTGATCCAACATGTCGCCCAATTCTTACCGCCCGTACAACGTCAACAGGTTAAACGTTGGTATCAAGTACAACGTCATCCATTATTAATCGAGCATAGTCATCAGTTTGATCCCGATAATACTATTGATCGAAAAATTTTATTGTTCGGTATGAAACGTTTGGCGAATAAAGATCCAATAGCATTAGTAGAAGATTGGCCGCAATTAAGTAGCGCATATGGCTTAAATGAAGCAGAAAGACAACCGATATTGGCGGATTTAGCCGTCAGTTTAGCTAGGCGTGGGCATAGTGCGGCGGGAGATTGGTTAAAAAAAATTAAACCGGCTTATGCCGATGCAATCTTACGCGAATGGCGTGTACGTAATAGTTTACTTAATGGACAATGGGATAAGGTGCTTTTTTGGTTAGATCATTTATCGCGCAAAGAACAGCAATCCGCTTGTTGGCGCTATTGGCGGGCGCGGGCACTCGCTGAGACTAAGCAAACCGCGGCGGCGAAGAGTATTTACGCAAGCCTAGCGAAAGAAGTTGATTATTATGGTGTGCTAGCTAGCCAACGTTTAAAGTTAAATTATCATCCCACTACGCATAAGGTTTTGGGTGATCGGCAAGCGCTGGGAAATAATCTTGCAATACAACGTGCTAAAGAATTGCTGGCGTTAGGTTTTGTCGGTGAAGCGCGCCAGGAATGGTTGTGGGCCTTAGATAGTTTGAGTCTGCCAGAACGCCAAGCGGCTGCGCAATTAGCTAAGCAATGGGGTTGGTACGATTTAGCGATTGTCGGCGCCAGCAAAGCAAATATTCACAATGACATTCAATTACGCTTCCCCTTCGCTTACCGACGCTCAGTGTTGGCGGCAGCGCGTAAAACCCATTTAAACTCGGCGTGGGTTTGGGCAATAATGCGCCAAGAAAGTGCTTTTATGTGGAATGCTAAATCGAGTGCCGGGGCCTTGGGATTAATGCAAATTATGCCGAGTACTGGTAGACAGCTCGCGCGTGGCCTGGCTTTGCGTCGCCTCGATCTGCTTGATCCCGAACAGAATATTCGTTTAGGGAGTACTTACTTAAGACAGTTACTAAAATTATTTGATGGTAACGCAACCTTAGCCACGGCTTCTTATAATGTCGGTCCTAATCGGATTAAACATTTTCAAGGATTGTATCAACGTCTACCGAAAGATGTTTGGGTAGAAATTTTACCTTGGAAGGAAACGCGCGATTATGTCAAAAGTGTGGGTCTGGCGCGCAGCATTTACAGTCAAATATAGTTACTCTTCGCACTTGAATTTTTGACGGTGTTGGCGCTCAATTCGCAATCCTCATGTAGCTTGTATACATTCCGGTTGCTTCATTCTCACGGCGCCTAGTCAAAAATCCCATTGCTGTGAGTAACCATTTTTTTTAGCATTATTTTATGATGCTAAAGTTATGGGGTGAGACTGCAAAAAACAGATTTTCATTACAACTGACGCGCAAACGAGCATAGTCAGTCGGCTTAGCGAGTCTGGGTACGATGATGGCAAAACTTCCTTGGTTAGGAACCTGGCTGGCTAAGCTTTTGGGAAGAAACGTATATCCACCATCGGTAGATAAATCGATACGTACCGTTTTACAAGCAATGGGTTCATGATTCGTTCCCGCGACATTCCAGTTGACCCATCTTTTTTCGCCACTTTTCCAGGGTGCGTTTACGGGTCCGATTGAGAAAATAAATCCGGTATTTAATACATTGATCAACATATCCGCATGGGCAGTGGTTGCTTGATCTTGGAGATTATCACGTACCGTCAAACGAAAATGTAGTTTTCGCGTCGTGCTTGGATAAACTTCACCTAAACCTAATGCTTGTTTGCCGAGCACCGCGTCTAAACGTGGAAAGATGCGTTCACCACTGCTATTGGGTAGATACGAACGGAAGATCGGGCCGAGTCCATCATCTCGTAATGGTGTTTTTATTGGTTGTGCCGGACCGAGATCCATTTGCTCCCACGTATAGTTGAGTTTGGCGTTTCGATTACTTGATCGAGCGTAGGCATGCAATACGAAGGGTGTATTAGCAGGAATGGTTAATATTCGCTTCCCGAATGGCGCAGTCGAGCGGGGATCGATCACCGGTGGTCGATTAGGGTTCGATAGTTTTTTGGCGCATACATTCGCAGGACCTGTCACAAAAGCCTTTATTTCAGCGATCGTGCTAGCATGGAAATAAGGATCTTTGTGATCTTGAAGGTTTTCCAAACTGTCTTGATGCATGGGAGGCGTATACTCATCAAAACATTCACCGGCATAACTCATAATGGTAGAACCACTACCGGGTTCGTAGGCGGATGATGCAGAGTCTGGATCGCGATCGCAGCCATTAAAGGTATGATTGGCATTGAATTCGTGACCTATTTCATGTGCTGCCAGTAAATCAAACGTGGATTCACTGATATCTTTGTCAGGGGGATTGGTTGTTCTTCCATCAGGAGCGCTAGTGGCTGAGCCGCTTGATCCGTCAGCTTTGTTAGCGGCTAGGCACACGACGCCATTGCTGGTTCCACCACCAATCGCTCTAGAAAATAAATGACCGAGATCAAAATTTTTAGGGCCGATGACTGCGTTTAGGACAGCAATATTTTTTGCGCGCTGCTGATCAGGATCCAAATTTAGATAAGGATCGGTGGCGGGATTAGCAAAAATAATTTTATCGTTGTCTTTGGCTAGGATTAAATGGATGCCAAAGTCAGTTTCGTAAATTTCATTAATGCGATTAAGCGTGCGCACCGCGTTTGCCAGCCCTCCTTCAATAGTAGCGCCGTATTTTTTGGCGTAATCACTGTTCATGGCAATCGCAATCCGATATTCGCGATGGAGATTATCATTAATCAAGTGTGGTTTAGTCACCAATGGAGCGGCGTTGGGTTTAGCCGTTAATTTTTCGCGCAAGCGTGCATTACCGCTATGTAGGGCTTCGAGTCGAAAACTTTGGTAAGCTTGATTATGGTTAAACTTATTTCCAACCGACTGTATTAGCCAATTACCGGTCGTATCAAACACCATCGCCTGTAAGCCTTGTTGAGAAATATCTAAGCGTAAACGTCGTCCTTCTTTATCAAAACCTTTTAGACTGAGGATGCTAGGATAACGTTTTGCCAGTTCTAGTGGCATCGTATGGGCATCAGAGACAGTAAATAATGAGAAGTCACCTTCGGGTAAAGGTAATAATAGTTCTGTTGTTTTTTTTCTGGTCAGATCCTGACGCAAAGCATTTAAAGACGCATCATTTAAACTAATGATGCGATAATAAGCGGGTTGCGGTTTTTCTGTGGCTAAGTTTAATGGTGTTTCACTCTGCATATCTTGCCAAAAATTTTGCACAGAGGCATGACTCGTACTCGCTAGCAGCATAGCCAATAAGCCGACGGAGCATTTTTTTAGAATAGACGGGGAAAGCATTCGGTAAGGCATAGCGTTATTATAATATAAGAAAAACAAGGATATTAACCTTGTTTTTCTTACAATAACAGCTCTAACAGCTCTTTATGCTTTTTTATTTAGCAGGATAAGTATTAGAACGTACTATTTTTTTAACGACGATATTGTTGGTTACGCCGGTGACGCCTTCAACTTGTCTAGCGAGCATGCCGGCTTTTTGCTTTTGTGCCCAACTATTTGCAAAGCCGCCGAGTTTGACTTGACCTTTATAGCTCATGACGGAAATGGCAAGACCTTTTACATCGGGGTCGGCCAATAATTTAGATTTTACTTTTAAGGTTATGACGCTGCTATCAACATATTGACCCGTGGTTTCTTGTTGCATAGCGCGATGACTGCTCATGGCTATGGTAGCTACCATAGGTAATGCGATTAAGCCTAAGATAACAAATAACTTTGCTTTCATAGTATGAATACTCCTACTTGAAAATATACTCATTGCGGTGAGTATAGAACTTGGATCATTTTGAGTGTAAAAATTTTGTTCTATGGAGTAGATTTTAAAATAGATGACTGAATAACCAGATAAGTAACAATACAGCAATAGGTATGCCTAATAACCAAGCAATTAAATATTTCACAATCCCCCCTTAGATTTGCACTCTTCTATTTTGAGAATAGTTGTTCCCTATAAAAAGATTAGTCAAGTCGGCAGATAAATCAAGTAATCTCACTTTTAATCGGCATAGGATCTGTACATAAAATATACAAATAATAAAAATATTAGCACCTAAGTATTTTACTTAGATTGCCACGCGCTGCGCGCTCGCAATGACGAAGGTTTTCTACGTCGCTGGCAATGAGACGACGGATACTCGCTGAATAATAGGTTGCGAAATGATGCGTTAAAAAGGAATATCGTCATCAAACGCTTCGCTGGCCATTTCCGGTTGTGGGTTGGCTTCACGTTTGGATCGCCCAGCGGAGGCAATATTCTGTGGTGTAAAGGAGGGTGTATCACTGCTTGCGCTGCCACCGCGGCTGTCTAGCATTTGCATTTCATTAGCAATGATCTCGGTAGTGTATCGATCTTGACCAGAGGTTTTATCTTGCCATTTGCGTGTTTGTAAACGGCCTTCAACATACACTTTAGAACCTTTTTTTAAATATTCAGCAACAATCTCGGCTAGGCGTTGATAAAAAACCACGCGGTGCCATTCGGTGCGCTCTTGTAGCTCCCCGGTATTTTTATCTTTCCAGCTTTCGCTGGTGGCAAGGTTAACATTAGCAACCGCGGTGCCATTCGGCATATGACGCATTTCTGGATCAGCACCCAAGTTGCCGATTAAAATAACCTTGTTAATGCCTTTGGCCATGTTAAGTACTCCCGTAACAAAATCAGAACAGCTAACCTTGAATTCTAAATCTTGTCGCGCAAAAAAGAAAGCAATAAAAAGGAGTTTTTTAGAGGTTTCTTTTCGTTATTTTCAAGGTTATAGTGTGTGGTTTCCACAAGAGCTGATAAAATTTTTAGCTTTTGCACCAGAACTTTCATGTTTATCTATGGATACAATTCGCATTCGTGGTGCTCGCACCCATAATTTACAGAATATTGATCTGGATATTCCACGTGATCAATTAATTGTGGTGACTGGATTGTCCGGTTCGGGTAAATCTTCGTTAGCCTTTGATACTTTATATGCCGAAGGTCAGCGTCGTTATGTGGAATCTTTGTCGTCTTATGCGCGGCAATTTCTTTCCATGATGGAGAAACCCGACGTCGATCACATCGAAGGACTTTCTCCGGCGATTGCGATTGATCAAAAATCAACCTCACATAATCCACGCTCGACGGTGGGTACGGTCACTGAAATTTATGATTATTTACGCGTATTATTTGCCCGAATAGGTGAGCCGCGTTGTCCTACGCATAACATTAGCTTAGCCGCGCAAAGTATTAGTCAGATGGTTGATACATTGATGGCCTTGCCGCATGAGACGCGCATACTTATTTTGGCGCCGAAGGTACAAGGACGCAAAGGTGAATTTAAACCTTTGTTAGATGAATTACGTAGCCAAGGTTACTTACGCGCGCGCATTGATGGCGAATTCCTCGAATTGGATCAAGCGCCGCCTTTAAAGCCTAAACAAAAACATAACATTGATGTGGTCGTCGATAGACTGAAAATAAAACCCGACAATCGTTTACGCCTGAGTGAATCCTTAGCCACTGCGACGTCCTTGAGTGAAGGCTTGGTAACGGTGATCATACAAGATGCGACAGGAAAAACTAAGCAAGAATTGGTTTTTTCTGAACGTTTTGCTTGTCCGGAGTGTGGTTATAGTATTAGCGAGTTAGAGCCACGTTTATTTTCTTTTAATAACCCGGCGGGTGCTTGTCCGCAATGCGATGGTTTAGGTCATGAAATGATTTTCGATGCGGATAAGGTGATACCGCAACCAGAGTTAAGTATCGCGCGCGGTGCTATCCGCGGTTGGGATGCGCAAAATCCTTATTATTCTTTGTTGTTATCAACTTTAGCGAAGCATTACCGTTTTTCTTTAGACACGCCTTTTAATGCGCTGCCAGAGAATATTCAGAAAATTATTTTATATGGCAGTGGTAAGGAAGAAATAAAGTTTCATTACGAGAGTGAGAAAGGCTATGTCTACAATAAGAAAAAACCTTTTGAAGGCGTGATTCCCGTCATGCAACGCCGTTATCAAGAAACCGAATCGGATTCGGTACGTGAAGATTTAGCGCGTTATTTAGCATCCAAGCCGTGTACCCGTTGCCAGGGTACACGGCTTAATGTAGCGGCACGGCATGTTTTTATTGACGATAAAGCCATTACCGATTGGGTGGCTTTACCACTCGATAAATTAAAAGAATTATTTGAAAAATTAAATTTGTCCGGCCAACGCGCCAAGATTGCGTTGCGTTTACAAAAAGAAATCATCGATCGTTTAAATTTTTTAATTGATGTGGGATTAAATTATCTGTCGCTGGATAGGAGTGCCGATACCTTATCCGGCGGTGAGTCGCAGCGGATACGTTTAGCCAGTCAAATCGGTTCAGGTTTAGTAGGTGTGATGTATATCCTCGATGAGCCATCGATAGGCTTACATCAGCGTGATAACGGTCGCTTGCTAAGTACCTTGCTGAGGTTGCGTGACTTAGGCAATACCGTGATTGTCGTCGAACACGATGAAGAAGCAATTCGACACGCGGATTATGTTATCGATATGGGGCCGGGTGCGGGCGTGCATGGCGGCCGTGTGATTGCGCAAGGTTCGCCCGCCGCAATTATGCGTAACCCAAATTCGCTCACCGGTCAATATCTATCCGGTGAGCGACGCATCGAATGTCCTAAAAAACGACTCAAATTCGATAAAAATCATGTGATTAAATTATCGGGTGCGAGCGGTAATAACTTAAGAGATATCGATGTCGAAATTCCGCTGGGTTTAATGACTTGTATCACCGGTGTGTCAGGTTCAGGAAAGTCCACGCTGATTAATGACACCTTATATCCACTCGCAGCTAAAAAATTAAATGCAGCTGTTTTGCCACAAGCGGCACCGTATCAGTCCATTATCGGCTTAGAGCAATTAGATAAAGTGATCGATATTGATCAAAGTCCTATCGGACGTACACCGCGTTCCAATCCTGCTACGTATATCGGTTTGTTTACACCGATACGCGAATTATTTGCCGCCACGCCTGAAGCCCGTTCCCGCGGTTACAGCACCGGACGCTTTAGTTTTAACGTGAAGGGCGGGCGTTGTGAAGCCTGTGAAGGGGATGGCGTACTTAAAGTAGAAATGCATTTCTTAGCCGATGTGTATGTGCAATGCGATGTGTGTAAAGGTCAGCGTTATAATCGTGAGACCTTAGAGATACGTTATAAAGGCAAAAATATTTATCAAATCCTAGAAATGACCGTAGAGGCAGCGCATGAGTTTTTTAATCCAGTGCCGGTGCTGGCGCGAAAATTACATACCTTGATTGAAGTAGGACTCGGTTATTTACACCTGGGTCAGAGTGCCCCTACTTTATCTGGGGGCGAAGCCCAACGCGTCAAGCTAGCCAAAGAACTCAGTAAACGCGATACCGGTCGTACTTTGTATATTCTGGATGAACCTACCACCGGTTTGCATTTTTACGACATTGAACAGTTATTGAAGGTGTTATATCGGCTACGTGAGCGGGGTAATACCGTGGTGGTGATCGAACATAATCTCGATGTAATCAAAACTGCGGATTGGATTATTGATCTGGGCCCAGAAGGGGGGAGTAAAGGTGGCGAGATTGTGTGTGTCGGCACACCCGAACAAGTCGCGAAGCAACCGACTTCTTATACCGGTCAATATTTAAAACCCTTATTAGGGAAACGTAGTTTATCCAGCGAGAATGGTAGCCGTCACGGTTAATGATGGATGGCCACGCGAATGAACATTCGCTCGCCATGACGGAGCGTCTATTCCTCTTGCGAGTGCTAAAAGTATTGACTCTCTCGAATGCTATAAAAAGTATTGACTGTCATTGCGAGCGCCGCAGGCGCGCGGCAATCTAGAGAACTAGAGCAAAAGACGCCGATTAGCTAAAAAAAACCCCTAGAACAGGGGTTTTTTAACATACCAGATGTGGTTTAAACTAAGGAATTAACCGAAGCTGTAACCGAGGCCGACAGCAACAAAATCAATATTGCCTGGCTTGTTTTTTCCTAAAGGTTGGATATGAGTCCATGAAGTATCAACAAACATGTTAGGCGTGATGTCGTAACTAACACCAACTGCTGCTTCTGGAGCCCATTTGTGCTTAGCAATAGCGGTTTGGTTATTGTTGATGAGATTAGTATGATAGTTGGTATCATATTTACCATCAACAGTCGTGGTGACATAAGCCACACCTAATTTGCCATACACATTGAACTTGTCATTAATCGGATAAATACCTTTACCGACCAAGTCGATAGCACTTTGTGAAATGTTGTATTGACCGTTAATTACTGTTGAACCTGTGTATCCTTTAACAGGGGAGTAAAGGATGCCGTCAAACTTCTTTTTGCCGAGTTGTAGGTAACCCATTTCCACGGCCCAGTTTGGCGTAAATTGGTAACCAATCGCTAAACGACCGGCTAAATTTCTGCCAGTTGCAGAAAGATCCTTATTAACATCATAGATTTGCTTTCCCTTTGATGTAATAGGGTTAGAATTTAAACCAGTCTTATTTTTAGCATAACCTAATTGACCAGTGACGTAAACGCCATTAGTGGTTGCGTTAGCAGCCATCATACCCAGTGCCGAAACACCTAATACGGTAGCCGTCATGATTTGTTTAAACATATTATTATTTTCCTCAAATGGATTGTTTTACTAGTTAAACAGTGCCTTATTTATCATTAGTATAAATAATTGTCAACTTTCTTATCCATGCAATGAATAAGTTGGGTAATGTTTAATTCGTTACTATGGATGGCCACGCTCACTTTGTGAGCTCGCCATGACGTTTTTTTCCCGTCATTGTGCGCACCAAAAATATTGACGTCATTGCGCGCACCTAGCTTCCTTTTCGTCATTGCGAGCGCGGAGCGCGCGGCAATCTAAAAAAAAACCCCTAGAACAGGGGTTTTTTAACATACCAGATGTGGTTTAAACTAAGGAATTAACCGAAGCTGTAACCAAGACCAACCGTCGCAAAGTCAATGTTTGCCGGCTTATTTTTGCCGATAGGTTGAATATGCGTAAAGGAGGTATCGATAAACACGTTAGAAGTCACGTTATAGGTGAAACCTAGCCCTGCTTCAGGTGCCCAGTTGTGTTTAGCAATCGGAGCAATCACTGAGACAGCTTTTCCATTTATTTTGGCACTATCTCCACTTACGCTGCTGACTACATAAGCCATACCCGCTTTCGCATAGACATTGAATTTATCATTAATAGGAATAATACCTTTACCTACCACATCGAAAGCATGTTGCTTAAGCGTAACCGCTTGAGTTGATGTTTTCGTAATAACTGGGTAAGGATAAACTTCGGCTGTAATAGCGTTGGTGATGTTAATAGTAGAATTTTCTTTACTTAATTGTAAATAACCTAATTCCACTGCCCAATTAGGTGTGAATTGATAACCAATTGCTAACCGGCCCATTAGGTTTTTTCCAGAAGTTTTAGGCTTTCCAAAGCCTACATCCGACTGAGCATTAACATAGCCGTTAAACATGGGTTGAATGGATTGAAAGCCTTGTGCACTGGTAACCATTCTGTGTGCTGCGTAGCCCACTTGTCCGGTTACATAGACACCATTCGATGTTGCATTGGCAGCCATCATACCGAGCGCCGAAACGCCTAATACGCTCACTGCGATTATTCTTTTAATCATATTATTATTTTCCTCGTAAGTATTTAACTAGTTAAACAGGCTAGATATTTATCACTTGAATAAATAGTTGTCAACTTTATTATCAGTAAAATTGATATATCAGGCTAAATTGGCCGAAAAACAGCTTTTAGGCCAAAAAAAACCCCTAGAATAGGGGTTTTTCAACAAACAGTTTGGTTTAAAGCGAGGGATTAACCGAAGCTGTAACCAATACCGACCGCAGCAAAGTTTATGCTGTTAGGCTTGTTTTTACCCATCGGTTGAATATGCGTAATGGAGGTATCAATGAACACGTTCGAAGTCACGTTATAGGTGAAACCTAGTCCTGCTTCAGGCGCCCAGTTGTGTTTAGCAATCGGAGCCATAATGGATTGTCCATCGACCTTATCACCTTTTACAGTGGTGACTAAGTAAGCCATACCTGCTTTTGCATAGACATTGAATTTATCATTAATCGGATAAATACCTTTACCTACGATGTCAAAAGCATGTTGGTTAATGGTAACCTTCTGAGTGACCGTCGTACTGGTCGTAATACTCATAGGTTGCGGTTCACCATGGATTATAATCGGAGACATTCCGGTAGTGGTCATGGTGTCGATAGTGCTGAAATTAGACTTTTGTTGGCCTAATTGCAGGTAACCTAATTCAGCCGCCCAATGCGGAGTGAATTGATAACCTATTGCGATACGACCGGCTAAGCCTTTAGCAGAGCTTTTAGCCTTACCAATAGTGACATCAGAAAGGTCTTTGGCAGCTTTGAACTGATTACCCGTTTGGGCATAACCTAATTGACCTGTCACATATACTCCATTCGTTGTCGCATTAGCAGTCATCATACCGAGCGCCGAAACACCGAGTACGCTTGCTGCAATTATTCGTTTAAACATATTATTATTTTCCTCTTTATAAGCTTAACTAGTTAAACTGAGGATCCTGTATAGCATTTGGTCAAAAAATTATCAATATGTTTATATGAATAGTAGGCGAAAATAGACCTAATATTGTCATCTATTTGACTACATTTTCTGAAAAACCTTAAAAATAAGCATTTTTAATCTAGAAGATGAATGCGACCGTCTATCGCTGCATATTTCTTGTGGATTGCCGCGCGCCTGCGGCGCTCGCAATGAGGGCACTGTTTTTTTTAGCTTGCAATGACGGAGGTGTTGTTTTTTTAAGCTCGAAAGGCGGGGTTGTTACTTAACGCTTGCAAAGACAAGCTTATCTAAGAAAGAAAAACCCCTTAAAAAAGGGGTTTTTGATTTTCTGGTTTAAACGAATGTTTAACCGAAGTTGTAGCCAAGACCGACAGCAACAAAATCAATGTTACCGGGTTTATTGCTTCCTAAAGGTTGGATGTGTGTCCATGAAGTATCTACAGATACGTTTGGTGTGATGTCGTAGCTAACACCGACGGCCGCTTCGGGCGCCCATTTGTGTTTAGCAACGTGAGCTAAATCATTTAAATCAACATTAATGGTAGGAATTCCACCAGCTTTAATTGTTCCTTCAATATTGCTAGTTACATAAGCAACACCGAGCTTACCGTAAACATTGATGTTATTACTAAGAGGAATGATACCTTTACCCACAAAATCAATCGCATTTTGTTGTAATTTTACTGATGTTTGTAAAGGATTTAATCCGTCAATATTGACCTTCTTTTGACCTGATTGCAGATAACCAGCTTCAACAGCAAAGTTTTGGTTAAATTGGTAACCTATCGCAATACGACCGGCTAAACCGTTATTTGATAGGTTTTTGTCCTTTGTATTTGGAGCGACATACTTAGAGAAATCAGTTTTGCTATCCATATGCGTGTCAGCATAACCGACTTGGCCGGTAACATACACGCCGGGTGCTGCGGCATTAGCAGCCATTGCACCTAATACGGAAACAGTTAACACAGTGGTACTTAGAACTTTTTTAAACATTGTTATTATTCTCCTGAAGAGTTTAACTAGTCAAACGAACAACTATTAAACAATCAGATTGTTTTATTGTCAACTTTTAGGTCGTAAAAAAAATTTTCTTTCACATTGCTTAGTTTATTTTTTTATTTTTGAGAAAAAATAATTAATTTTTATATGAAACTTTCTTTTTTTATGGTTTGAGTTAAGCTAACCACGCAGTAAAGAAAATTAGGTTAAAAAGGAGGGGTATCGACTCAGTATGACTAACCATTAAAAAACTTTTTATCTTAATCAATACTCATAAATTAAGGAAGATTTATGCTTAACATCCAACATGTCACTGAAGTAATTAATCACTATCATCGCAATAAAGGTATCTTAAAAAAAATAAGACGAACCGAACATCCTGCAATACGCGCTACCGATGAGTATTTAAAATCTCTAAAAATGCATAAAGATTTATTATCTAATCAAGATTTATTTAATATCAATCGTATCTTTCTATCCGATTATCCGGTGACACCTGAAAAGGCATCCTATGTAGCGTGGGCGCATATTAATTATCAAAATTTTTGTGCCTTAAATGTTGGTCAAGTCCGTCGCTTGGCTAAGCTGCGAAGTCATCCGATACCGACAAAATATTCTGGATTTGCGACTTGTAGTAAAGCCGGTTATCAACAATTTCCAGAACATTTTTCAAAATTAAGCATAGAGCAACTAGATAAACGAAGCAATGCTGAAAAAATGTTGGAATATTTTCAGCTGTTAAATAAGGTTTATCAAAAAATTAAGCTTAATGATAATGGCACGCAGGACATAAATCTTGAGAATACCGATGCTGATGAAATCATTTTTAATGAGGATCGTTTTATAGCGTTAAGTAAATTATGTGTAGAAGGTATGTTGACGCAAACGCATATCGACGCGATTTTGCAGAGTAATCATGCTAATTTTTTGGCTAAAAGTTTAATCTATCTTAAACATACGGATACCTTAACGTTAGAGAATCAACAGTTTATTCTGACCTATTCCGGAGCATTGATCATCCCCGTCACGCATATCTTAGTCAATTTAGATAAAGCCGGGTTAAATACCTTAGCTAACCGTGAGATTTTTGCTAAATTTTCTATTCCTTATCCATTGCATCGCATCATCAAATGTTTAGAAAAAATTGGAATCTTAACACAAGAAAATTTTATGTTGATTTCCGCAGAAAAAAATCTTACATGGTTATTAGCACTCGAGGAAATGCCTGAAGAATTAATTACTCCAGAGATTTGGCAGGAATTGATACATTTATCTAAAATTTGTAGTGAAAATGAATTGCGAAAAAACATTAAAGATTACGCCGCGCAGTTAAAAAAGAAATTAAACATGGAGCAGATAGAAAAGGATATTTTAGCGAGCGAGGAGCAGATAGAAACGCAAGCTATGACTTCGAGTACGCGTTTTTTTTCGGTAACACCGGCAAATTGCACGTCAGCGGTTGAGGATGTAGCGCCGAAAGTTAATTCTGCACCTTAATTAGAATACCCGTACCCCTACGCAAAACCCCAACTTGGGGTTTTGCTAACGGTAAAATAGGTTCATGCGCACACTATTTTAACAAGGATTTAGAACCATGGTGAAAATAATTGAACTAGAAACTGCACCTAATAATTTTACATTACAACCTGCAGATAGAAGTCAGCAATTTACGTTATCAAGATCCAAACGCAATGAACCTGAGCAAAAAAAAATAAGAATTGAGTCGAAGGAAGAAGAAGTAACAGCACGCCTCGAGACATTTGTAATTAGCTTTATTAATGAGTTTAGCAAACGACTGATTATCTATCATATAACGGCAAAAGGAGAAAGATTAACCGTTGAAGCGTTGAAGGCAGAATTAAAAACCGGAGCAACCGCGGCATTAGTTGGTATGGGTGTATCGCAAAGTCTATTAGGCTCGCTACCTTCAATAGTCGCTTCAGTGCGTTCACTGAGCAGTCATTATTATCTTTCCAAAGAAAAAGCGCAAAAAATCACTAAAAACCTGCAAAACATAGCGCAAGGTGATTTAAGTTCAGTATTAGCAGAAGCGGCGGTTGAAATTTTCTACAGTTTTGAAAGTCAATTTATGCAGCTTACTGATGAAGCCGGCGACAAGATGGCCATGGAGAAATTAGCCGAAGACGCGGCAGCCAGGGCACTGAATTATATTGCAGAAAACGCAAACGATAATCCCGATATCACTCATGAGTTAATAACCAAAGCGGTGATATTAGGTAAATCAGAAAAATTTTTTGATCCGAGTATTAAAAATGTTCGAATCAGGATTTCTGGTAGTATTTTACAAGATACTTTCGGAAAAAATGTCAATACCGTCAATGTATATGAAAAAGTCGGGCTCGTCGTTAATACCGGCAGTGAGGCAAAAAAGTTTTATAAAAAAAATATCTCAGCAGATAGTGCAGAATATGCTTACCGACGTCTTTTTAGTTGGGAAAAGCAAGTTAATGGAGAGTTAAAAGTATCCTTGCAAGGCGAATATCAACAAGAAATATTTCCTCGTTCAGAAACAATTTTTCAATATAACTTAAGAAGACATGAATATTTTTTACAGGTTGCTGCTATTCCGCAAGCATCTAAGCGCATACTGGATAAAATTAAAAATCGCTATCCTATTATCGCATCACAGAGAGTCGAACCCGTCATCACCAAGGACCCGGTACTCTTTGATTTAAGAAAACCAGTGACTAATTTTGTTGGTAGAAAAAAAGTATTAGCAGAATTACATAAGGCTTTATTATCTACTCGAAATACTGCCGTTATTGCACAAGCGATGTCAGGGTTGTCGGTAAATTCCGCTAGCTCAGGCGATAAATCTTCTAACGCTATTCAGGCTTCTGTCAGTGGTTTAGGCGGAATAGGAAAAACTCAACTGGCTTTACGTTATGCTGAAACCTATGCCGCCGATTATGATAACAATGTGCTATGGATCAATGCTGAAACTAAAGGTGATCTTGCCAATTCAATCAGAAAATTGGCTGTTAAATTAACTATTGAAAGGAAAGATAGGTATGGTAATTCAAAAGACATAGAAGAGATTTTAGAAGAAGTTTATGCGTATTTTTCTACCGGGAAAAGCTTATTTATTTTTGATAACGTAGAGAATTATAGAGAATTTGAAAATTTTTTACCTAAGTCATTGCTGGGTAATAAGCCGGCAATCTTGATCACTTCCCGCTATAGGAATTGGGGAAATATAGCAAGTGTAACCACACTTAATGTCCTCACTGAAGAGGAGGGTAAAGAGTTAATCAAATCAGCATTAAATATAGCGGCAGAAGATCAATCTCAAGATGAAAAAATCAAAGAATTAACCGGCGTATTGCAAGGATTGCCGTTAGCCTTACAGCAAGCCATTGCCTATATTAATATCCAAAGTAATGTCAATATTCAATTTGGAATCCTAGATTATCTAGAATTGTATAAAGCAAAAGGTTTAGAAATACTGAATTTCGATTTTGCAAGCTACAGTAATGACCCCTATGCCAGAACGGTGTTTACGACTTGGCAAATAACACTCGATAAAATTAGGCAGGATCGATCCGCTGGCGAAAAAGCTTTAGAAATTTTGAATATTATGGCGTACATATGTCCTGATGATATTGCGAATAATTTTTTTATTCCTTTAGAACAGAGTGAAAAATTGGCATTCGCCATTCATCTACTAAAAAGCTATTCAATGATTAGTGAAGGCAGTCAACAAGATAAATCCACGATTCATCGATTAGTGCAGAAAGTCACACGTATTAACTTAGAGAAGAATGAAGCTGCATTTTTAGAAACAGTAAAAAAAATTCTGAAGTTAACCGAAGGTTTTTCGGCAGGTAAGGAAATAGAATTTCATTATCTGCATTTTTTATTACACATGAATCAACATGTCGAGTTAGCAGAAGCATTAAAGCTGCGCGCCGCTCGAAAAAGGATTTTAGATATCATTACCTATTCTGAGTTTGATGCTTCACGTTTGCTTTATTTATTGGATACGGCGTATATGATCTATAGCCGAGATGAGTATCTTAAGTTTATCGGCGAAGCTTTGTTTGTTTACACTCGATATCCCTTTCTACTGCTTCTAACGAGTACGATGAATTATATAGAAGAGCGACTCGAGCAAGAAATCATTACTAAGCAAGACATCAGAAAAATTTTAGAATATAAATACGAAATTTCCGATAAACATTATCGACTGGGTCGCATGTCACCTATTAAAGAGGAAAGAGCGAGACAATTGGACGCAGTTCGGTTAGTTTATGAATTTGAGGAGAAAATGTTTCCTTCTCAAGAAATGGATTGTGCATCTTTTGAAAAAAGAAAAAAAAGAACCATCGATGCCCGTTGTTTGCGTTCCGGGAAGGAGCAAGAAACCAGCGGAAAGCAGGTGCAATATCAGCGCATTAAACAGCACCTACAAAAAGTTAGCCAAGTCGCCAAGTTGGTCTCTTCAAGCTTATTTACCAAAGATACTTTATCCGCACTACTCCAAGGTGATTTACGCACGGTAGCGTTTAATTTTGCTTTACTTTCAAGTAGTACGATATTGGGTGAAGTTTCGAATGAATTATTAACCCAGGGTGAAATATTAACGTCGGCTGACTTGTTAGTGCGTCAAGCATCGCTAAACGGCAAGCTGGCACTTAGTATATTAACCAATGAAGAGGTGATCACAGCTGGAAAAAGACGGTTTTTAGGGAGCAGCATGAAAGTGGCCTCACCTTTTCTTGCTCGAGGGGTATCGGTTTTTTTTGCGTATAATTTAAAAAATCAAATAGAAGAATATAAGGCCGGAAATAAGCAGGTATTACCTGGACTCATTTCTAATGGAGTCATAGTCAGCATTGATGGACTTGTATCGGGGGTCGAAGCCGCCGAGTATTTTGATGTTATAGAAGGTGTATCAGCGTTTACCGGACCCTTAGGAGAAGGGATAGGTGCATTAGTCTGGCTAGGCTCGGATGTTGTCCATGTAAAAAATCAAATGACAACCATTGAAAAATATGTGCATCTCAGCGAAAAAGAAAAAATTATTCAAGAGGTGCGTGCTTTTTTTCATTTTGCTCCTTCGGCTTACATTGAAGCTAAGGCAACTAATAATCAACGTGTACAAAGCGCGGTAGATTTTTTAAAAAAACATAAAGAAATTAAACGCATTATTTTTTCCATGGAAGGGGGATCGAGTGAGGTTTTTTTAGATAAAAAAATTCAGCTAAGCTTAAATGAAACCATGCCCGATGATCAGCGCGAAGTAAACTTATTTTGTTTATTCGGTAAAAAAGCGGAGCCTTTTTCAAGGTCAAATCTATGGGTTCCCATTGTTCCGTATCCTCCTTTCATGGGCAAAGATAATGAAATGTCGATGTATCTTTGTAAAAATGCGCTAGGTATAGAATATAAGCTAAATAGAACAGAAAATTACACACTCATTTCACTGGATGCGGGTAATCACACAGTCATAGGCTTAGCCGATACCCCTAATATTTTTCTAGTGAATAATGGCGCTATAAACTACCAGGGTGGCAATGTCGCTGATCTATTCTTGTTGCAAGGGAATGCTATTTTAGGAAGGCTGAAGGGTGGAGCAGGGAACCATAATAAAATCAGCTTAGAGAACTTTTATCAAAATAGTAGTGGTTATGTATTGCTCGATAATCAAAGAGTTGTCTGTGGAAAAAACAAAAGCGAGAGCCTCATCGGACAACAGTGTGGGAACGGACTGCAAATAGATAATATCCAGCAAATCGATGGGAGAAAGAATAAGCAAGATATTATTTACATCACTGAAAAACTAGAGTACCTGGACAGTTTTGGCGGTGAAAATAATGATCATCGGGATCACATCTACATTACCGACAAATCCAGCAAAAATCCCAAAATCGTATTAAGAAATAACGCGGTGGTCCATGCGTTTGGATCGAGTGATCGTCTAGAGTCGGCTAATTATAGGATTCCACATGACGAAACCGGTGAAACTCATGTTCAGCTGCTATTTACAGACCCTACTTCGCATCGATTTTATTTTGATTTTTCACTTGATGATCTGAATGCTATTATCCTTCAAGCTAGCAACATTACTTTTAATCTTTTATTTCAGAATAAATCCTTCAATCTCATTATTTTGGATCCTTTTAAAAATCTCAGCTTATTTCATGATAAAAAAATGCATTATCCAGAATGTCCGATTAATGCGTATTACGTTTTTCAGGATGCAGAAATCAAGCTACTAGATAGAAATACCAGCTACGCGCAGCTGCGTAGTAATAAAACCATCGAGGAAATCGTGAGGGATTACCCAGCGATAGCTCGGCGTCTTAACATGGCACTATCGATCCGACTCCAGCAGAATGAAACGGTATTGATTGGACATGAAAAACATCAAATTCTCTATAATAATGCTGGGGCTAAAAGCCATTTAATGGGCAATGGCGCCGAAAATGTTTATGTCATTAGCGCGGCGCCGACTCCTGACAGATTTCCTATCCCAGAAATCACATTATACAAAGTGCATGAAGATCGCACCGATACTTTGGATTTACGCCGGGTGTTAAAACAAGCCAAACAAGAGTGTCCTCAACAGGAGATTTCACTGAGTGTATCCCAGCATGAGCAGGACTTAGTTATTACCTTGAATGCACACTATTATCTGATATCGAAGCGTTGCACGCGTTTGATGACGACTTGGCCTATTGCTACGGTCAGATTAAAAAATAGCTTAGTCGATAACTGGTATCAGAATCTGAATATTATCTTACATAATAAGCATAATCCTATGAATATTATTTTTAATAATGATCATTGGGGTTTGGAGCGTTCACCTTTAGTTTTCGGTAATGACAAAGAAATTATAGTCATAACCCCTACCGATATAGAAAAAGAGTCTGAGCTTATTTTTCTTAAAAAAATCGGACTGTTTAGTTTTATACGCAATAATGATACTGATTTGATGTTAAGTAATGCATTTAATAGTAATACGACACCGCGTGATCTGTGTACGATTATTTTTAGTCAATTTTATCAACGAGCAGAAATGCAAGAAAAGGTATTATCTGCAACGTTGACATTACTTGATCAGGAAATACTATTGAAAAATTACGTCGAAAAAATTAATCAGGCTAGCAGTTTTGCCGATATAAGCGAAAAATATTTGGATCAGACTTACAGCAATGTTTCACATAACAATTCCAGTCGATCGTCACGGCAGAAGCGGTATACGAATAATCAACAAACCCTAGCAAATGCATCTATTGACAACATCGCCGATCACTATATCGATAAATATGAGGATCGATTGGGTAAAGCCAGTAATTCGCATAAAAAAATTCAGAAAAACCAGAAAGCTACACATCAATTAGCTGATTCTGGAGCAAGCAAGTTTGCTGTTACTGAAAAAAAGCCTACGTATTCACATTCGCATAATGCGCAACTTCACCGTCCGCAAGACAGAGTAAAATCGATAGCGTCGCATCGTTCTAAGCAGCACCTACAGAACAACCAAGCCCGAGCGGCGGAAGTTTCTTATCCTCAGACAAATTTATTTACGCCGAAAGCTAATGATAAAAAGTTAAGCAATACTTATCGTCCGATTAAACACTTAATCGATAAACAACCTACCAATAAGCCGCTTATCGCAAAAGTTCATCCTATAAGCACAAGACTCATCAAGCAGCAAGATGGCACTCATCAGCAGCCACGAGAGCCCTTATCACGTGTTAGCGCTGCTCCAGATGTTACCGCTACGTTGTTTGCTTTCAATATATTCATGCGCACGTCAACTCGGGAAAAATATCGACCACCCATGTCTAAACAAACCGCTAAGCAGCATGCAAAAACCGAAAGAAAGATAGAAGTAGCAAAAGCCAAGACCTTTAGATTACCACGTACTAAGTTTATAGAAGTTAATGCTCGTGGTTTTGGATTGAATTGAAATAAAGCATGTTTCGTCATTGCGACAAGTAAAATTTTAATCGTCATTGCGCGCACGTAATATTTACGTCATTGCGAGCATCGAAGGTGCGTGGCAATCCATAAATTGCCACGGCCTCACTGGCGTTTTGGCCTCGCCATGACGAGCTATTTTTTACTGTGCTGAGTTTTAATATCAAAAGAAGCTTAACTAGCTAAGCTAAGTTAACTAGTTAAGCGTAGGTTTAACCAAAGTTATAGCCGATACCGACAGCCAAGAAATCGATGTTACCTGGACGGTTACTTCCCATCGGCTGGATATGCGTGAGTGAGGTGTCGACAGTCACGTTAGGTGTGATGTCATAACCCATACCGATAGCCACTTCAGGTGCCCACTTGTGTTTAGCAATACCTTCAGTTTGATTGCGATCGATAGAAATAGGACCAGTATCTTCTTTTAATTCAGTCGTTAAATAAGCTACGCCTATTTTTCCGTAGATATTTACATTCGATGTAATCGGTAACATGCCTTTGGCAGCGACGTCAATGGCATGTTGTTTATTATATAAAGTAGTGTCTGCAGAAGATTTAGATTTTCCTTCAGATAATTGTAAGTAACCCAGTTCTAAACCAAAATTCGGTGTGACTTTATAACCCAGCGCAATGCGACCAGCCAGCCCGTCATTGGCTAAGGCGATTCCAGTCTGTGATGATAGACGTGATTTCATGTGTGTGTCCGCATAACCAGCTTGACCACTCACATACAAACCCACAGGAAGTGCAGCATTCGCATTCATTACCGCGCAGGCACTGGCGGTTAAAACACTGGTAATGAGTAATTTTTTTAGCATTGTTATTATTTTCTCCACGGAAATATTATTATTAACAGTAACTATTTAATCGTTAATAGGAATTAATGTCAATTTATCCTGAGTTTTGCGATGAATTTTAAGGAGTGGATTGCCACGCACCTACGGTGCTCGCAATGACGAGTAAGTGGTACTATCCGAAATAATACGACACGCCGAGTGAATAAAAATCACTGCTCGGTGCGTGATTAGACCCACCCATTTTTTGGATACGGTTCCAAGAAAATTCGACGGGAACATTTGGTTTAAGTGCATAACTGATACCTAAACCAAACGTCGGTTCTAAAGTTTTGGCGTAGCTATTCATGGTTCCGTTATAAGGAGGAGTGGTAAGTATCGATCCTTGTGAGTTTGGTCGTAGATAAGCCATACCTAATTTTGCGTAAAGTGCTAATTTAGACGTGACTGGAAGTATGCCTTTTGCCGTTAAATCAAATGCACTGGATTTAGTCGATGCCTGGGCAATGTAGTTAGTAGTACCGATGGACATGTCGGAGTTATTAAAATGACGATAACCAAATTCCATCGCCCAATATTGATCAAATTGATAACCAAAACTAAGACGATAGGTTAACAAAATATTATTCAGTCCAGGTAAGTCTACCGGCGACGTCGCGTTATTTACCGTTACTAAATCAGTGGTATTGATATGATTATATGCGTAACCAAGCTGAGCACCCGCATAAAAACCTGGCATTTCAGCGTGCACGGTTTGTGTCATACTGACAATAGCGCTAGCCAGCACTAAGGCACTTGTACTTCTTTTTAGCATAATGCTTCCTAATAAAAGTTTAACGAGTTAAAAATAGTTTAGCAAAAAACGTATGTTTTGCAGATAGCAGGCAACTACATTTTTAAATACAAACGCATTAACCAAAATAATACGCTAAACCGATGGAATAAAAGTCGGTACTGGGTATGCTGTTACCACCGCCGACACTTTGGATGCGTGTCCAAGCTAAATCGATGGGTACAAACGGTGTAATATCATAACTAAGGCCGATACCAAAGCTGGGATTCCAACTATCGGAGTACCCCAAGTAATTACGACCATTCACCACAGCAGAACCATTGGCTTTAAGATACGCTAAACCTAATTTGGCATAAAGATTGACGTTACTCGAAATAGGTAACATCGGTTTTGCCATGAAGTCGAGGGCTTTTTCACTTAAAGAAACATTTGCACCCGGCACACCACCGACGCCGGAAAAATCGACATCCGAAAAACGTGTATAACCGATTTCAAAAGCAACATTTTGATTGAATTGATAACCACCGGCGATGCGACCGGTGAAAGCCATTTTGCTATTAATTGATAGTGCGGCGGCATTAGTGGCTTCTTGGTGTGTGTCGGCGGTGCCGAGTTGACCTAAGATATAAAACCCAGGGATAGAAGCACTGGCTAGCAGTGGAAAACAACAACTTGAGAGAAGAAAAAGTATCTTAGTCCTGATTTTTTTCAACATGAACAATGCTCCTTGTGTATGAAGATCACTAACTCTACATAGTATACTCATTATCGATGCTTTGCAGTGTGTATCATCCTATTATACGATAAGTACCATGAACTACCACCCACGTTGGCGAGCTTACTTCGCATTGCTACGATTACATCAACCGATAGGAATATTTTTATTGCTGTGGCCAGCATTATGGGCGTTGTGGATCGCAACGGCCGGCGGTGTGGATGTTAAAATCCTGGTTTTATTTATCACAGGCGCAGTGTTAACCCGTTCGCTGGGTTGTGTGATGAATGATATTGCCGATAGAAATCTGGACGGTTTTGTGACAAGAACTCAACATCGACCTTTAGTGACCGGTGCAGTGAGTTTGAAAGCAGCCGTGTTGACATTAATCGTTTTGAGCTTATTAGCGTTGCTGGTGGTTTGCCAACTGAATCGCTTAAGCATAGAACTGGCGGTAATGGCTGCAGGCTTGATAGCACTTTATCCTTTTACAAAACGTTACATCGAATGGCCGCAGTTATTTTTAGGCTTGGTATTTGGTGCTTGGTCGATCTTAATGGCTTTTGCGGCAGAAACCGGGAAAATACCAGGCATTGCTTGGTTGTTGTTTTTGGCCGCTTATGCCTGGTGTGTTGCTTATGATACCATTTATGCCATGGTGGATAGAGCGGATGACCAACGGGCGGGCATTAAATCCAGTGCTTTGGCGTTAGGTCGTCATGATGTACTATTTGTCGCCGTCCTAGAGTTGGGTTTTGTTTTGTTATTAAGCATCCTAGGCGTGTATTTACATTTACATTTCATCTATTTTGTGATGCTGGCTTTGGCGGTAGCGTTACTCATTTATCAGCACTACTTAATAAAAGATCGAAAACCTGAATTGTGTTTTAAAGCTTTTTTGAATAATGCATGGATAGGTGGCGTAGTATTCTTAGGATTTTTTTTTGGCGTACATGCTTAAAGCCATAACTTGAGACTGATTCTTCTATGAAAACCAAAGTTATTTATCCCGGTACTTTTGATCCAATGACCAATGGTCATTTGGATCTCGTACAACGTGCTGCGCGTTTGTTTGAAACCGTGATAGTGGCAGTGGCGAAGAATCCGAGTAAAGCGCCGGCTTTTTCTGTCGATGAACGTATCCGCTTAGCGAAGGCCGTGTTAAACGATCTGAATAATGTACAAGTGCAGGGTTTTGATGGTTTGTTAATCGATTGTGCGAAAGAATATAAGGCGCGGGTTATTTTGCGTGGTTTGCGTGCGGTTTCTGATTTTGAATATGAATTTCAATTGGCCAGTATGAATCGAAAAATGATGCCTGATTTGGAAACGCTATTTTTAACGCCCGCTGAGCAACATTCTTTTATCTCGGCTAACTTAGTCAGAGAAATTGCCAGTCTAGGAGGAAACGTAGCACAGTTTGTACCGGCGGTGGTGGCAGAGGCTTTACAAACAAAATTTAAACGAACATGAGTATTGTTTTAAGTAGTATTGTCATTGCGACCACCGTAACACCGCTCGTCATTGCGAGCGCCAAAGGCGCGTGGCCATCCATGGATGGCCACGCCAATGAACATTTACTCCCATGACGGTAATTTTATCGAGAACAATAGGTATGTGATGGCTTTATTAATAACCGACGACTGCATCAACTGTGATGTTTGCGAACCCGAATGTCCTAATGAGGCCATTATTCAGGGCGAGTTTATCTATGAAATTAAGCCCAATAAATGTACTGAGTGTGTAGGCCATTTTGATGCTCCGCAATGTGTTGAGGTGTGTCCTGTGGCTTGTATCGTCATCAATCCGGAGCATACAGAAACCCCAGAGCAGTTGTTGTTGAAATATCAAGGCTTAGTAGCAGCCACTTAATTCAACGAATGCGCTGGTTGTTTTTTCTCCCATCAGACCGCATAATATGCGTCTTTTAGAATTGCTTACATAAGAGGGCCTCATGGCAGTCCAAAAATCACGTAAATCCCGCTCCAAGAGAAACATGCGTCGTGCGCATGATGCATTAACTTCGCCCGCTATCTCGATTGATGCAACCAGTGGCGAAACGCATATTCGCCACCATATCACCAAGGATGGCTATTATCGTGGAAAAAAGGTCCTAAAAGCTAAGGAATAACCCCTTAAAATGTCTCCTCGTTATACTCTGGCTATCGATGCTATGGGAGGCGACTACGGTCCCTCCGTGATAGTACCCGCAGTGCTCTTAGCCCTTCAGGAAGAGCCTCGCCTACATATTATTCTTGTCGGCGACTTAGCTGCCTTGCAAGAGCAGTTGAGACTGGCAAAAAACAAGCCTAGAGCGAGTCAATTGACACTACACGCAGCAAGCCAGGTTATTTCCATGGATGAACCTCCGGCTTTGGCACTGCGTAATAAAAAAGATTCTTCGATGCGTGTCGCCATTAATTTAGTCAAAGAAGGCGAGGCTCAAGCTTGCGTTAGCGCCGGCAATACCGGCGCATTGATGGCGACCGCGCGTTTTGTATTAAAGACCATACCCGGCATTGACAGGCCGGCTATCAGTGCGATGCTGCCTACCATGAAAGAACAAACCAAAGTACGCGTCCTCGATCTGGGCGCGAATGTGGATACGGAGGTTGAACATCTACTGCAGTTTGCCATTATGGGCTCAGTATTAAGCGCTGAGATCGATAATATTCCCAGTCCGCGTGTTGCCTTATTGAATATTGGTGCTGAAGAAATCAAAGGTAATGAGCAAGTCAAAAAGGCAGCTGAATTATTAAAGAATGCGAATATCAATTATATCGGATACATCGAAGGCGATGCGATCTATCAAGGCTTGGCAGATGTCATCGTTTGTGATGGCTTTGTCGGCAACGTCGCATTGAAAGTCACCGAGGGTGTAGCAAAATTAATGGGCCATTATATTAAATTAGCGTTTAATCGTAATTGGTTTTCCCGTCTCTCCGGTTTAATGGCGTTACATGTATTGAAGGGATTACGTAAACAATTTGATCCGGCGCATTATAACGGCGCCAGCTTTGTGGGTTTGCGCGGCATCGTCATTAAAAGCCATGGTAGCGCGAATGTATTTGCTTTTAAAAATGCGATTAATGAAGCAATCTTAGAAGTGCAAAAAAATATTCCCGAACGCATACGCGAACAAGTGACCGGTTTATTGAAGGAATCTGAACAGTCTTTATGAAATATTCACGGATTGCTGGCACCGGTAGTTATTTACCGGAAAGAATACTAACGAATGCCGAACTTGAGAAAATGGTGGCTACCACGAGTGAGTGGATAGTCGAACGTACCGGCATACGTGAACGTCATATTATTGGTCCCAACGACAGCACGGCGAGTATGGCGACGGCAGCTGCAAAAAAAGCGTTGCAGGCAGCCAATGTTACCGCAAAAGAGGTCGATCTCATTATCGTTGCCACGAGCACACCGGATAAATTTTTTCCTAGTACTGCTTGCTTAGTACAAGCCGCCTTGGGTGAAGATGGTTGTCCGGCTTTCGATATAGTAGCGGCTTGCGCCGGTTTTAATTATGCCTTGAGTGTTGCCGATCAATTTATTCGTAACGGTGCGGCTCAGACTGCGTTAGTCATAGGTAGTGAAAGCATGTCGAATATTATCAATTGGGAAGATCGTTCGACCTGCATTTTATTTGGTGACGGTGCGGGGGCGGTGCTACTGCAAGCCGCCGCAGAGCCAGGCATTATTTCTGCACATCTGCACGCCGCGGGTTCTTATAAAGATTTATTGTCATTGGGCACGGGCTTAAAAAAAGATGATGCTCCGCATCTCAAAATGCAAGGCAGTGACGTATTTAAGATTGCGGTGAAAAAATTAAGTGCGGTATTAGAAGAAACCTTGGCTGCGAATAATATAGATAAAAAAGATATCGATTGGTTAATTCCGCATCAAGCCAATTTACGTATTATTCAAGCGATGGCGAATAAACTTAAAATGACGATGCAACATGTAGTAGTTACATTAGATCAACATGGCAATACATCGGCTGCTTCTATTCCGTTAGCTTTAGATGTTGCAGTGCGCGATGGTCGTGTGCAACGTGGACAATTATTATTAATGGAAAGCTTTGGTGCAGGTTTAGCGTGGGGTTCCGCCCTAGTGCGTTTTTAAAAAAAATGGTTAATGCGAACGCAAAAGTACACCTCGTCATTGCGAGCGCGTAGCGCGCGGCAATCCAACTGGATGGCCACGGCCTCACTGGCGTTCGGCCTCGCCATGACGATGCATTCATAAATTTTTAAAGTGTGCAAAGGTAATTATGACTAAAAAAATTGCATTTATTTTTCCGGGGCAAGGTTCGCAAACATTAGGTATGTTAGCGGAGTTTGCTAGAGACTATTCTTTAATACGAGAAACCTTTATGGAGGCTTCGCACGTCTTAAAGTTTGATTTATGGGAATTGTGTCAAGAAGGTCCAGAAGCGGTACTCAATCAAACTGAAAACACGCAACCGGCTTTGTTGACAGCGAGTGTCGCTTTATGGCGGGTTTGGCAGCAACAACGCGGTAGTAAACCAACGTTTATGGCAGGTCATAGTTTGGGTGAATATTCTGCGTTAGTCTGTGGCGGAGCGCTGGATTTTATGACGGCGGTACGTTTAGTTGCTGAACGAGGACGCTTTATGCAAGCAGCGGTACCACCCGGCGTCGGTGCGATGGCGGCTATTGTGGGTTTAGACAATGATAAATTACAAGCTTTGTGTGAGTTTCTGGCTGAAGGTCAAGTGTTAGCGCCAGCTAATTATAATTCCATCGGGCAAACGGTAGTGGCAGGTGATGCGGCTGCGGTACAGCGATTGATCGAACACGCAAAACAAGCCGGCGCTAAATTAGCCAAGCTTATTCCGGTAAGTGTGCCATCACACTGCGCTTTAATGAAACCTGCTGCAGAACATTTAGCAGAAACCTTGCAAACCATTCATATTTCAGTACCGCATATCCCTTATATCAATAATGTTGATGTTGGTATTGAACACGATCCACGTCTGATAAAAAAAGCCTTAGTTGAACAATTGTATAGTCCCGTGCGTTGGGTAGAAATAATACAAGATCTTGAGAAACGTGGCATCGAAGAATTCATTGAATGCGGTCCAGGTAAAGTTTTAGCGGGTTTAAATAAACGCATCACCTCGATGCCGACACTTTCGATACAAGATCCGGAAATACTTCAAGAAGCTTTAATCGGTTAAGAGTTTTTTTGAAAGAAGTCTAATAGGATAATTTATGTTATTACTCGCAAATAAAGTGGCCTTAGTAACCGGTGCCAGTCGTGGTATCGGTGCGGCGATTGCTGTCGCGCTGGCACAACAAGGTGCATTAGTGGCTGGAACAGCGACCAGCGCTACTGGCGCAGAAAAAATTTCATTATCTTTACAAGAGCAAGGTTTGCAGGGTAAAGGTTTCGTTTTAAATTTAAACGATGATGCATCGATAAAAAATTTATTGAGCGAATTACAAACGTTTGGACTACCTAATATATTGGTGAATAATGCCGGTATTACGCGTGATAATCTTTTATTACGCATGAAAGCAGATGAATGGAATGCGGTGTTAGAAACTAACTTAAGCGCGGTTTTTAAATTAACGCAACTGTGTCTAAAACCCATGCTGAAAGCACAATATGGCCGTATTATTAATATTGCTTCTATAGTAGGGTGTACCGGAAATCCAGGTCAAGCCAATTATGCTGCTGCAAAAGCCGGATTAATTGGCTTTACTAAAGCTTTAGCTCAAGAAGTGGCAACGCGTCATATTACTGCGAATGTGGTGGCGCCAGGATTTATAGAAACTGATATGACCAGCCAATTAAATGACAATCAACGCACTGCATTATTAGAAAAGATACCCGTAAAACGCTTAGGTTCAGCGCTGGATATCGCGCATGCCTGCGTATATTTAGCATCGGATTGGTCTAACTATGTGACCGGGAACACTTTACATGTCAATGGCGGAATGTATATGAATTGAACAGGAATTGCTTGATAACACGGATTAGGTTTATAAGTAGCTAAACTTTATTACTTAATTTAAGTAAAGTGACTTGCGTTCATTCAGGAATTGAATAAACTAAGCGACAGGTTTTATTTATACTAAATAGGGGAGATTCTCAGTGAGTACAATTGAAGAACGTGTGAAGAAGGTAGTGGTTAATCAACTTGAAATAAAAGAAGAAGAAGCCACTATGGAAGCTTCTTTTGTCGATGATTTGGGTGCCGATTCTTTAGACACCGTAGAATTAGTCATGGCTTTAGAAGAAGAATTCGATACCGAAATTCCAGATGAAGAAGCAGAAAAAATTCGCACTATTCAACAAGCCGTCGATTATATCAAAAAACATCAAGTCGAAACTGAAGACTCTGAAGAAACCGAAGAATAATTCCATCTTAATATTAGTACTCACAGCAATCGGGTTTTTGTCACAAGGCGCCGTAAAAATGAGCAACCGGAGTGTATGAATACATGAGGATTGCGAGTTGAACGGCAACTCAGACAAAAATTCAAATGCGAAGAGTGGTTCATTTGTAGGGGGCGAACGTGAAAAAAAAGCGACGTATAGTGGTAACCGGTGTGGGTATGATGACACCGTTGGGTCTTAATACCAAAACAACCTGGGAAGCAATATTAGCTGGAAAAAGTGGCGTCTCTGCTATCACCCAATTTGACGTTTCCGCTTTTCCCTGTCAAATTTCTGCCAGCGTGCGTGATTTTCAGGCAGAAAAATATGGTATTACACCGAAAGATGCTCGCAAAATGGATTTATTTATTCAATATGGTTTAGCAGCAGCCATAGAAGCGATGGTGGATTCAAAGCTCGAAGTGACAGAAAAAAATGCCGATAGAATCGGTGTTGCGGTAGGTTCAGGCATTGGCGGTTTACCTTTTATTGAAGAAAATCATGCTAAATTAGAACAAGGTGGCCCCAGAAAAATATCTCCTTTTTTTATACCCGGCGCTATTACTAATATGTTAGCCGGCCAAATTTCTATACGTTATGGATTACGTGGCCCTAATATGGCTGTGGTAACTGCTTGTACCACGGGTACACACAATATCGGTTTAGGAGCAAGAACCATACTTTATGGTGATGCGGATGTCATGGTCGTGGGTGGTTCAGAAATGGCGACAACACCGTTAGGTTTAGGTGGGTTTTCTGCTTGTCGTGCCTTATCTAATCGGAATAAAGACCCGCAAGCAGCTAGTCGTCCATGGGATAAAGCGCGCGATGGCTTTGTGTTAGGCGATGGTGCCGGTATTTTAGTCCTAGAAGAATATGAGCGTGCCAAACAACGTAATGCACCTATCTACGCCGAACTCGTCGGTTTTGGTATGAGTGCCGATGCTTATCATATGACCAGCCCCGCACCAGACGGGCAAGGTGCAATGACGGCCATGTTAAATACCTTGCATGATGCTAATATCGATAAAGAAAAAGTGGCGTATATCAATGCGCATGCCACGTCGACGTTGCAAGGCGATTATTTAGAATTGCGTGCCATTCGCCGTGTGTTTGGCGAATATGCTAAAAAAATGGCGATTAGTTCGACTAAATCAATGACCGGCCATTTGTTAGGTGCTGCCGGTGCGGTGGAAGCTATTTTCACTATATTGGCACTTAAAGAACAAAAAGCGCCGCCTACTATTAATTTAGATAACCCGGGTAATCCACCTGAGTTGAATATTCCCGATGATGACTTTGTCGATTTGAATTTTGTCCCGAATGTACCGCAAGAAATAAAAATGGATTATGCATTATCTAATTCTTTTGGATTTGGTGGAACCAATGCGTCATTGCTTTTTGCTCGGTTATGAGATCTAATGACTAAGAGATGGATACTGATCGCCTTAGTCATTCTATTCGTCGCTTTTTCATTCACGTATTTTGTTGCGCATTATCACCGGTTTTTAGTGTCGCCTTTAACTAAGACGCAAACCATACATATCGTCTTTGCGCCCGGTTCTTCGGTACATCATTTAGTCGCGGATTTGCAAAGTAAAGGCTACATGCCGCATCCACGTTTTTTCTTATTATTAGCGTATGTTAAAGGGGCGACCAGTAAATTACAAACCGGTGAATATGATTTTGATCCGGGAACGACACCGGGTCAGTTGCTGGATCAAATGTTAGCCGGGAAAGGCATTTTCCATCGTTTTACTATTGTTGAAGGTTGGACGTTTCAACAATTAATTACGGCATTAAATCATTTAATCGTGGTTAAACATCAATTAAAGCATGTATCTTCAGAACAAGTCTTAGCGAATTTAGGTTTGCCAGCACAAAATCCGGAAGGTTTATTTTATCCCGCCACCTATTATTTTAGTGCAGGAGCAAAAGATAGTGATTTATTAAAATGGTCATACCAGTTAATGGAAAAAAAATTACATGACGTCTGGAAAGCGCGCGCTGACGATTTACCTTATAAAACTGCTTATCAAGCATTGATAGCCGCGTCCCTAGTTGAAAAAGAAACTGCGATTGCTAAAGAACGGCCGATGATTGCCGGTGTGATCGTGCGACGTCTACAAGCAGGCATTCCTCTACAAATTGATGCCAGTATTATTTATGGTTTAGGTGTGCACTATACTGGTAAAATAACTATTGAAGATTTGCGTAAAGATACGCCGTATAATACCTACACGCGTAGAGGTTTGCCGCCTACACCGATAGGAAGCCCGAGTTTGGCTTCCATTACTGCCGCTTTGCATCCGGATCATAGTCAAAATTTATATTTTGTGGCAAAAGGTGATGGTACGCATCAGTTTTCTGCACATTTAGCGGAGCATAATTTAGCGGTACAACGCTACCAGTTGGATCAACGTTATCCGTATGTGAAGAAAAAAAAGTCCTGCCAAAGTCTCTGGTATGTCAGTAAGTCAATGCGGGCGTTTGTTTGTAAACTGAATGAACTTTAGTTTTTTATCTATGCGCTTACCTGTATAACGCAGGAAACAAACGCTCGTCTTGGTGAGCGCATATAATATTAATCGTCATTGCGAGCGCGTAGCGCGCGGCAATCTATGTTACGGACACTAATAGCGAATCAATTGATCTTTTGCCGCAAAGTTGGCTATCGTTTCCTGTAGCAGTATGCGTTTATCCTCATAAAAAAACGGCATGGCATATTTTGCCCAAATAACGATAGAAAAATAATTTAAGGATTCATAAAGCTGGATGCGCTTAATTAACTCCTTAATGTGACATTCTGATAGCGGAATATTATAAGAATTTTTATAAACTTGTAAAAACATCTCTTTTTGCTCACGATTAAAGCCAGTTATACAGAACAATCTAGAAATATCATAAGCAGGATCTTCCATACTAGACAATTCCCAATCGATTAATTGCAAATGACCCTTCATTTCGATCACATTGAAATGATGTAAATCTCCATGACAAGGAAATTTTAGTAATGTGGATTTTTCAAGAAAATGCTTAATTCCAGTTAGTTTTTTTAATATTTGATAATCTTTTTTATTTAAGATAGGTTTTATAATTTGAAAATTTTTGGATGACTCGTCGATAAAAGAAATCGCTGTTTCGGGATTTTTTTTAAAGTTAAAAGGCGAATAATGTAATTTTTTAACTAAATGTGCCAGAGCGGTTAATCTAGGGGTATTTTTTAAATCAGTAGCTGAAAAAGACTGATAGTAGGGGATAAATTCCGTGACCAGCACGCTGTATTTTGCATAATAAGCCACAGCTTTCAAAGGCGTTAGATGCAATAATCTAGCCGGAATCAGATTTTGTATTTCAATTGCTAACTTAGGATAGAAGGGATTATAAACCTTTGGAAAACGTAACACCAGATTCTCTTTAAGGTAATGATAGGTTGCATTAGAAAATCCGCCGCTGATCTCTTTTAACTGATTGGATTGATTAATTTTTAACGTGAGTAGCTTGATTAACAGATTTTTATTGACTAAATCCAGACTTTCTGCTTCTTTTTGTAGAGTAGTTAACATTTCAATTAACAGTTGACTCTCAATTTCTGCAACTTGTTGTAAATAGTTCGGCATAAGCTCCCTTTGATTTTCAAATAACCCTAGGCGCAGAGAAGTATTGATTATACCACTCTAACTGCGAGTAAATATTAACCAATTTGCCGAGCGTGTGCATTTGGATTTAAGCTACATAATAAAATCGTTTAGGATTAATTTTTTTAAAACTTTGCAAAATTAAAAATTATGGTTATATTGCGGGCCCCATTTCAATGAACCCATTTTTAATTAATAGAAATACAAAGATGCCTTATCATTATCTAGAAGAAATTGAATTTAATCTAAAATATCAAGCATTGGTTAATTATCGGGAACGGTATAAAGATATTTCAAATGCATTGGCTAACTTGCATAACGAACCTACTTTAAAGGATCTTTTTGTTTTAAACGGTGAAGCTAAATCTTTTTTACATATCGCGGCCGCAGAAGGAAATTTAGCTGTAATTACCTTTCTTAAAGAAACCGGTCATGAGATCAATCGACAAGATTTTAATAAAAAAACACCTTTAACTGACGCTTGCAAGCAGCTAAAGATAGGATCTGTTAATGCGTTATTAGCTAATGGTGCTGATCCTAATTTAGGTGATAGCCATATTACCTTTACAGCGATGCATGACGGAGAACAGGTAAGCTATCTTGGAGAGAATGTTCCTTTGGTAGCGGCTATCGAAAGTGCAGCAACAGTGACTGCTGAAGAATTTAGAGAATTTGCGGTAACATCAATATCGCATGAAGATCTTTCACGCTTGACAGATAATGAATTAGCGACAGAACGTGTTAGGGCTATTATTGTAAAAAATCTGATTGCACACGGTGCGAGTATTCTTTTGCAGACGGGTGTTGATAATTCTTCAGCTTTTCATCGCGCTATTCTTCTTAAAAAACTATTAGTGATTAATGAAATTGCCGATGTAGGTGGGCCCGAGATTTTTAATCAACGTAATCGTGATGGGGAAGCTGCACTCAACTTAGCGGTTAGTTATTGGGAAAAAGATGAAAAAGAAGATCCAAAAGTCCAAGTCGAAATGGAGATAGAAGAAGAGATTACGGATATGATTATTGAGCATGCAGAAGCTAAACTACCCAGTCTGCTTGCAATAGAGGAGCTCAAATTTGGAAATACCGCGATCCATACCGCAGTTATTTGCAGTAATTATAAGGTTTTGAAAAAAATTTTAATAAAAGGCTATAAATTTGATAGTTTAAAAAACTTAAGTCGTCAAAATTATAAGGGCAATACCCCCATCCACGAAGCGATTAACGAAGCTTGGCGAGGACCTAAGATTTTAGGGCTTTTAATGAGCATAGCGATGCCAGATGATTTAGTCATAGTTAATTATGGGGATTTATCCGCCAATCGTCCATGCGAAACTGCAGAGCAAATGGCAGAACGTTTATTTCAAGAGGCAAACTCAGTCAAGACTTTAGTAGAAAAAGTCGAAAAAGCAACGACAGACCTAGAGCAGTTTATCGATGAGTCGAATGAAATTATTGAATTGGATGAAATAGATGTACCGGCAGAAATTGGACTATTACTGAAAGCGATGCGTGATTTAAGTAATAGTGATCCACTGGATGACAAGCTTTCGTCAGAAAATGGCGAACAAGCACTGGCTTTATCTCTAGAGATAGATAATTTTATTATTGAATTAGAAAAGTACGACGTGGAGGGATTGGTTGAAAAGGCACGTGAACAAATAGAAAAATACGAGCGCGACGCAAGTTGGTCAATACAGGATGCAAAGGAATTAGTTACTATGGCAACCATGTTGGGTATAGGAAATTTACATATCCCCAAAGAACAGGATGTCAATCAAGCGAATTTATTGGAAAACGATGCTAATAAGTTGGCGGCTAGCGCACGAAAGCTATTCGAAAGGTACGATCAGGGTGAGCGTTTGTTGAATTTTTCTTTAGATAAAGCAGATGAGTTGGTTTCAAGTGCTCGTACCTTAATTGCACCTATTAAACGATTGGAATTCTTTCAGAAAAGTTATCTTGATTCATTAAACAATATCAAACAAGAAAAATTTCTTGCTTGGCAAGCCCAACAAGAACAATTACCCCGGAGTTTTCCAGATTTAAAAATCGTCGATACTAATTTATTAAATCGTCCTAATCCTGCAGAACAAACTTATACTCACCCGGAATGGTGGTACAACGATGGAGTAACTAAGTATAACGATAGGAATTATTTAGGGGCGATACAGAGTTTAGAAAAATCAGTCAGGCTATTTAAATTGAATAATTACAATCAGCATTTTTCACTCGCTCAAGCTCATTTTCAGTTAGCCTATGCGTATCTTAATGCAAATAATGATCTTAATGTTCAAACCAACGCAATACAAATTGAAAATAATAATATAAATGCACAAATAAATTTAGAAAAAGCCATCGACATTTATTTTTCTTTAGAACAATATAAATGGCTTGAATCTGCCTTTCAGGTTTTAGCAAAGACTTATATTATAAGTGAATTCAATGTTGCGAATTACGAGCAGCAAAATCGCAATAAATTGTCATTGTTTTCGGATAGTTCGGAAGAATTACATGGACATTTGGCATTAGCTGGGCTTTATAAAGAGCTTCGAGAACAAAATTTTGCATCGAGCTCTTTTTCGGTGGATGATTTATCGATACGAGAATCTTATCATTATCATCAAGCCTATAAACTCACGCAAGGTAAGTTGGATAATTCTGCTCATGTGGTTTTACAACGTGAAATTGGCATTGCTAACAATGCTAATTTAGGTACGTATAACATTCAACAATGTATCGCTGTTGTAGCTTTTGAGCCACAGAGTAAAAAAGTGGTTTTGTCGCATTTTGACAAATTTTCTGGACCTGCTAGTTTTATTGAGCAACTTGCCAATCAATTTCCAGATCAGGCCCCAATCCATTTATACATTAGCGGCGGCAGAGATCGCCAGTCTCCGGCTAAAACCACCATTCCAAGTTTTATTTCAGATAATAATAAGGAACTCGTTTTAAAACAAATATACCGAGCAAATATCGAGACTTCATTAGACGGTAATCCTGAAAATGGCCGTTATAAGATTAAAGCCTGTGATGTAGGCGATAGACCATCACCTCAAGGTATTGTTTTTGATGTGCAATCCCAACGTTTGCTCCATGCTACGCCTAATTTTGCGGATAACAGTATTGAATCAAGAGCGGTTAACTTTATGTTGCAAAGGGCTAACGAAGATTACATACGTCCATTAAATCCGGTTGATTTTACTCAAAGCGAAGCTGAACGAACCATAATATTTTCACCAGAAGATCAGGATAGAATACGTAGTCAACTCAGGGACTCCACTATTTATTATGCTAACTATCCTCAGAGCAAAGCGTGGGAACACGATCAAGTATTTTATCCATTAAAAATGGTGAATAACAAGATAGCGGCAGTCACACCCACGGATTTTACTACGGGTGTGTTAACAGAATATCGAACTCAGTTCATCAATTCTCTGTATGGTAATTCATTATTATCGAATACTCTGCAGGTAGCTTTAAGATCGAATACGCTTGATCTTGAGGAAAGTTTGAACGCGCTGCAGGTGGCTGATCCTAACAACTTTTTGGATGATGAAGACATGAGTCAAGTGTTGCGATGTCTTGGCAACCGACGCAGACGCGATGCGGGTCTTTGCACATTAGATAGTGAATATTTGCTTGAAGGCTTAAAAGAGTTATCCGAAAGCAAGCAAGCTGAAATTTTAGATCACATAGCTACGCGTAAGGTGGCTGGCGTTAAGCAGGAAGAAATAGCAACATTAGTGCGTAACTATAAATGGTTGCAGCACGTGCAAAAAGTAAGCGATATTTCTTCGAAAACGATGGAGATTTTTTTTGCTGGAGATGCAGCAATCGATTTTTTTGAAGGCGACAAAAGCAAAACTGCGATATATGTTAATTTAAAAGCGCTAGAGGTTATCTCAAAAAGAGCTTCACGCGGTGCAGGCGTGGCATTGAACATGTTTAATGCCTATGAGGATTTCAGTAATTTGTTAAAGCATAGTAATAATACCGCTGCGTGGCTAAGGTTTGCGAATAGTGGAATGCAAACCGTTGTGGATCTCGGTAGCTCGGGTTTAAAGGCGGCTGAAGGAGTTTCTGAGACCTTTGCAGCACTGGAAGTTTCTGCGGCATTTGAAGCAATTGGCGGCACTGTGGTGACTGTACTTATACTGGCTGATAGGTTCTATGAAGCAGGAACAGCGGTGGAAGATGAAGAAGATCTTTTACGAAAAAATTTTTCTTTTGGAACAAAAATTACAGAATTTGTACGTGCTGTTTTTGGTAGATTTTCCGAGTACCAAGAAAAAATAGATGATATAGCCGAATACCAAAATCTCATCCCGCAACTGCAGGAGTTTTTAAAAAATCATACAGAGGTTAGGCACTTTGTATTCCCAGCTATTGTGAAAACAGGTGAGAAGTATTCATGTAGAAGAACCAGAATGCTACAAAGACATTGCAAATCAATATACACGCCAATTTTTGATCTGTTTAAAGATCAGAGGGTAAATTTTTCAGCCAAGCAAAGCGGATTTAAATTAAATAACGAAGTACAGAATGCCCTTCCAAGCGGTGAATTTGCTTGCTTACCCACCGGGAATGATATCTCGCTTGCGATTGAAGGCGCTTATCGTTGTGATGGCGCCTTTGCGTTGAATAACGTAAATGGATCCATCGCCTATTTTAATCTAATGGAGGGAAATGATCGGGTGATAGGATTTAAAAATCTTTCCAATATTTTTATTATTAATGATGGTTCGAAAGCTTATCAAGGAGGAGATTTAGAGGATCAATTTGTATTGGTTGGAAAACACATCGTCACGGCTATTCAGCCAAATACTGAAATCGAAGGTATAAACGGGGGCAAAGGTCTCGATACTTTACTTTTGCAGCAGTTTAAACCCGAAGTGGATTACATTGAATTAAATTTAGCGGGGTATATGAAATATGCGGATAGCGAATTACGCGTGAGGAGTATTGAACGCGTTGTTGGTGGTGCTATTCCTCTTGGCGTTACTGTGGCTTGTGATACTAAAGAGATTGATACAGCAGCAACAGGTGTAGCCAAAAGTCCAGATTCTATTTTTATTCCCAGCAATCCGAGTTGCGATTATGACTTGAAAATGGATTTACGTCCCTATATGAGCGTTACGAATGAAGCAGAAAGGGGTCATTTTGTTTATACCGTTACACCGGGGCAGGGGAATGTTTTAGTTAACTTAGCGGCAAATACACAAGCGCTTGCAGCAAGCAGCATACATCAAATTGAGTTTAATGCGACGCTGGCAGAAGTGAGCGCTATAAGCTTTCCTGCTCATTTAAGTGAAGGGTCAGCACGAGCTTTACAAATACAGATAAACAAATCCTTGCCAGATCAGTCTACAGAAAATTTCATCTTTGTATTACATACTCAACAATTTGAAACCGTATTTATTCGCTTTATTGATCAAGGTAGGCTTAAAATTGGCCATAAAAATTCCTATTATGTTCGTCTTGGTTTAAACCAGTTTCCCAGCGAGATCATTGATTATTACGCGCCGTTGATGAGAAGGCTTAATCTTGTCGGTTTTTTCGTCACAGGTACGAATGAACATATTTTGATAGGCCATAATAAACATGCAGTGATGCAAAATAATCCTAACGTATTTCGAACGCATCTGTGCGGAAACGGAGGTGAAGGAATATTTAAGATCAAGTCAGGAATGTCTAACTTACGCTTATCCAATTTACCTATCCCTCAAGTCGATATTTATGACATTGGAGATGGAAATATTAATATCTTGGACTTTAGCTCGGTTGCGCAACAAGTAGAAGCGCAAATGAATCGAACTGTCCAATTATTTTTGGTGACGCCAAATGCTCAAAATAATTTGGGTGATGATTTGCTATTAGTACTTGGCATCCCTTCCAGCAAACCTCATCAAATAACCCCAATTGCTACGGTAAATATACCCAAGGCTTTTCATCACTCCCAGCATCATTGGTTTAAAAAACGTCTTCATATTATTTTAGGGGATAAAAATAAATTGCTACAAATAGATGGTCGACATAAGCATCTTTTCTTAAAACCCGTTCCACGTGTTTCACCTGTTCCATTAGTCCTGGATAAAAAATTAGAAATAGTTAGGGTGAATGTTAGCAAGATTGAAACCAACAGCACAGTTTTTATTCCTCAAGCCTACACAGCGGGTGCTTTTTTCCAACAGAATAAAACTAGTTTAATATGGACGAATATATTCACTAATACGATTAGCGCAAATTATACGGCGCCTTTTACATTGATAATCGATAAATTTTTCCAAGAGCTTATGGAAACTTTATCTTTGCAGTTTACGGATAAGAGACTAGCGTTAACCAATTCATCAGCGGAGATTAATAGGTTAGCAAGTTTTGAAGAGGCGAAGAATGCGTGTCTCGGTAGCAAACGCCAAGAATCCTTAGCGATTATAAATTCTAAGCAACTTGCTTCACATTCAACTCAACCGACTAATGTAAGTGCGATTGAAGTAAGTTCGGATCAGGAGCTTTATCTAGATAATGATATTGATGGTAGTAATGCAACTTCCATAGAAGATCATACCGAAGACTATTCAAATGAAGAAAGGAATGATATTGATTTCGAAATTAGACAGCGTCGTTCCATCGAGCATTTAAATGGACATAGCACAAACAATGCGGGTGCGAGGCAGTCGGGTATTCTCCAGACTATGGTTAATACGTTTAAAAATTCGCTGCCTAATCTTTTTTCAAATAATGCGCAGAGAAATAGTCGAGATAAAGCCTTAGAGATGGCCGCTGACTTTTACGATAAACAGGATCAAAAAAAGATACCCGTTCTAAAAAAAGTGCCTAAGAAATCTAAAAAGACTGTTGAACCGATACAAATTAAGCCCATCCAAGCGGATAAAACTAAACATTTTGCACCAACTAGGAAGTTAGCAAAAAATTCGGCGTTACTTAACAAATCCCATAAAAAGCTTGAGCCTTTACAAGTTTCTACTAATACAGCAAAACCGCGTTCATTTTTTCCTGATAAACAAGAGCAAATTCAGCCAAGGCATGCTCTGCGAAATAGTAGAGGCAATAATCAAACTTTCTATGTTAATCAAACAAGTAAAAATAACGTGTCTGGCGCGAATTTAGTTAAAGCTATAGGAAATAAACCGGAGAATTTCTCACGCTCACTATCTTTAGCTCAAGCTAGGTTAGCAGATAATCAATACCGACATCAGCAACATAATCATCAGCAGCATAGTCGTCAGCAGACAGGGAAATCGGGTATATCCAAAGTTACAGCGATTGGCGATATACCTGGCTTACTGTTGTTGGGTCATTGTATGTTTATAAGTAAACCGCAAACATCTTTAAACCCTAAAATAGTACGTTTTCATCAGCAGAAGGAAAGAAGAATCTGTAAACAACAAGGACCTCAAAAATTGTATATACCGACCAGATAAACTACAAAGCAGGAATCCCAGCGTTGCGTCGCAGCGCTGGGATTCATAGATTGCCGCGCGGTATTCACTCGCCATGACGGAGCTTTTCTAAGCACTATTCGCGATATTCCTACGATTATGCGTATAATTGCTGAAATATTTTATCGGAAGTGTTATGCAAATCACTCAGGCGCGTTTTATCACCTTAGAAGGTATAGAAGGGGTAGGGAAGTCCACGCAACTTAAGTTTGTTGCTGATTATTTACAGCAAGCCGGCATCGCACTGACCGTCACGCGTGAACCAGGCGGCACAGAAGTGGCCGAAGCCATCCGCGCTTTAGTGTTACAATCCGATTTTGCACCGGAAACCATCATTCCTGAAACAGAACTATTATTATTTTTTGCTGCACGCGCACAACACATACACTATGTGATTAAACCGGCCTTACAGCGTGGTGATTGGGTGCTGTGTGATAGATTTACCGAAACCAGTTATGCTTATCAAGGCGGCGGTAGAGGCATCGATCTCGCCTTTATTCGGAGTTTACAGTTGTGGGTACAACAAGATTTAAAAGTGGATACGGTGTTATTACTCGATGCGCCGGTCGATATTGCTTTACGGCGTACGCATCATCGAAAAGCCGTGGATCGCATTGAAGCAGAAAAACAAGATTTCTTTTCGCGTGCGCGTGCCAGCTATCTAGAACGCGCCAAACAAATGCCTGACTGTTATCATGTGATAGATGCGAGTCGTTCATTAAAGGATGTGCAAAAACAAATTAAGCAAGTCTTGGATCAACGCTTAGTACTATGGGTAAAATCGGATGAATAACGATGCTGGCTAACTATTCGACGCCTTTACCATGGCATATTCCACAATGGCAACAGCTTTATCGTTGTCATCAAGAGCGTCGTTTACCGCATGCCTTGTTGCTGGTAGGGCAAAGCGGCTTAGGTAAAGCTTTGTTTGCGACAAATTTTGCCAAAACCTTATTATGTAAACAGCCTGTGCAGCAGTTTGCATGTCAGCTTTGTTGCGATTGTGCCTGGGTGGCAGCGGGTACACATCCGGATCTGTGTCTGTTGGCTACAGAAAAATCTAGTCAGGGGATTAAAATTGATCAAATACGTACAGTGATCGAAAAATTAAATCACACCAGTCAAGCGGCCTATAAAATTATTCTGATTAATCCAGCAGATAGTTTATTGGTGGCTGCTAGTCACGCCTTATTAAAAAGTTTAGAAGAGCCCAGCGAACGTACCTTATTTATTTTACTGACTGAAAAAATTGAAGGTTTATTACCCACTATCCGCAGCCGTTGCCAAGTGATACGTTTTGCGACACCCGAAAAATCGCTAGCGACGGCTTGGTTAGCACAGCAACTCCCGGCGTCAACACCACTGGATAAACTACATCATTTATCGTCCGGAGCACCGTTACTCGCATTAACGTATGCGCAGCAGAATTATTATCTGTTTTATACCGAATTATTGGCATCATTAGCACATTTATTCGATCAAAAACTGGATCCGATACTCTGTGCTGCGCGTTATGTGAAAACCGATGTGCAGCAATTATTGTCTACCTTATTGAATGTCGTTAGCGAATTGCTAAAATGCCAGTTACTGAATGGATATACAGCCATAGAAGACGCGCTGGCGCAGTTAGCGACGTGTTTGTCGACGGATTTTTTGCTACAGTATTATGAGGGCTTAGTGCTATTACGCGCGCACACGGCTAAAATTACGCTGAATCTATCTTTAATGTTAGAAGATCTGTTTGCTCGTTGGGCTATACAAGGTAAATCATGTTAGTTGACTCACATTGCCACCTGGATCGCTTGGATCTAAATTATTTTAAAAAAGACTTAGGTGCCTGTCTGGACTTTGCTAGAGAGCAAGGCGTCGGCCATTTTCTGTGTGTATGTATTGATTTAGCCAATTTTCCAGCGGTGTTAGCGATTGCTGAGCAATTTAAAGATGTTTCTGCTTCAGTGGGTGTCCATCCCACCGAACAAGTTGCTGAAGAAGCGACATTAGATGAATTGATTAAGCTTGCACAACACCCTAAGGTGGTGGCTATTGGTGAAACCGGTTTGGATTATTATCGGGAAAATACGCAACAAGAATGTCAACAGCAGCGTTTTCGTCAACATATTCGTGCTGCCATTGCCGTGAATAAGCCGCTTATCGTGCATACACGGCAGGCGCGCGAAGATACGCTACGACTCTTAAAAGAAGAGGGCGCCGAGCAAGTGGGAGGTGTATTACATTGTTTCACTGAAGATTTAGCTATGGCTGAAGTGGCTATTAAAGAGAATAATTTTTATGTTTCTTTTTCCGGAATTTTAACCTTCAAAAATGCAGCGGATTTAAAATCTATCGCGCAAAAATTGCCTTTGGAACGTCTGTTAATTGAAACCGATGCGCCTTATTTAGCGCCGCATCCGTTTCGTGGTAAGCCGAATCAACCTGCGTATGTGCGTTATGTTGCCGAATTTTTAGCCGAATTGCGTGAATGTTCCTTAGATGAAATTGCCGAACAAACCACCATTAATTTTTTTAATTTATTTAAGCAAGCACAACGAAATTAGCTCGTCACTGGATAGACGTTTATTTTTTAAGAGAGACGTTTAATGATGCGCATACTTACTTTTGTCATATTGTTATTTAGTTTTAGTCTATGCGTGGCACAAACCGATGCGTCACTGGCAACGGCTGCGTATTTTGATTCAATACAGACACAGCCAAAAAAATTAAGCGTTTTTTTGCAGGCGATGCCAAAAGGCGGTGATCTACATAATCATCTTGGTGGTGTGAGTATGGCAGAAAATATGCTGCGTTATGCGAAACACGATGCTTTGTGTGTTAACGCCAACAGTTTTGCTGTGCATAGCGATCTGAATTGCCCGAAACAATACTCAGTAGCTCAGATCCAAAAATTTCCTTCTTTATACAATCAAACCATTGACGCCTGGTCGATGCGACATTTTCGACCCGGGAAAGAATCGGGGCACGATCATTTTTTTGCGACGTTTGAAAAATATTTACCTATTTTAATGAAGCATCGTGCCGAGATGGTGGATGAAGCGGTGCAAAGGGCCTGCCGAGAAAATCTGTTGTATCTGGAACTCATGATCATGCCAGATGATGATAAATCGGGATTATTAGGCAGTAAGTTTGCCTGGGATGATAATTTAACTTGCTTACGTGAAAAACTTTTAAAAACAGGAGTTATCCCTATCGTGTCGGATATTTCCAAGCAATTCGATGCTTACCAAAAGCACATACAAGGATTTTTGACGGGGCCCGGTAAGCAGCTGTGTCCCGATTTTAAATTACGTTATTTATATCAAGTGTTACGCGAACAGCCACCAACACAAGTGTTTGCGCAGCTATTAACCGGTTTCGAATTGGCGAACCGCGATCCACGTGTCGTGGGTATTAATTTAGTGCAAGCGGAAGATGGAAAAATATCCATGCGTGATTACACCTTGCAAATGCAGATGCTAGGATTTTTACATCATATCTATCCCCACGTAAAAATTAGTTTACACGCCGGTGAATTGGTGCCTGGTTTGGTGCCTATGAGTGGTTTACGCTTTCATATTCGGCAAGCAGTAGAGCTTGCACACGCAAATCGTATTGGTCATGGTGTAGATATTCGGCATGAAGATAACTTCATGCAATTACTGCAGGAAATGGCTAAAAAACAGATACTGGTCGAAATCAACCTCAGTAGTAATGCCGCGCTATTAAACGTCAAAGGGCGACAGCATCCGATATTGCTATATAGACAACATCACATACCGGTCGCTTTATCCACGGATGATGAAGGCGTATTAAGAACCAATCTGACCGAACAATTCCAATTAGCCGTGTCAAACTACCATTTTTCCTATTCAAGCTTAAAGCAATTAGTGCGTAATAGTATTCAGTATAGTTTTTTACCGGGAGCGAGTTTTTGGCAAGATGCCAATTATCAGCATCCGGTTTCGCCGTGTAGAGATAGCTTAAGCACCGGTAAGTTGTCTGCATGTTGTCAACGTTTTTTGGCTAGCAATGAAAAAGCTGATAGCCAATGGAAATTAGAACAACAATTTTTAAAATTTGAGCAAGCATTTATGAAATCGCATTGTCAGTAACTGCTTTATTTTATGCCAATATAAATATCAACCACGGCATGATTAACATCACTCGCCCTTTGATCGTATACTTCAAAATCAGCAATATAGTTACGCTTTCCACCCAGAACTTCTTCTGACATTATTTACAAGGTAAAAAGCATGAAAAAGACAAAGAGTAACAGGCTTGATAGTAAGCTAGATAAAGAAGAACAAGCCATGAGTGATGCTATTGATAAGGCTCTTGACCGCGGAAAACTAAAAAGTATTAAAAATCTCAAAAAAGAAATGAATTTAGCTAGAGAAGCTGCTGCTAACTTTCAGCGTAAGGATGCTCGGGTAACACTTCGTCTTTCAAGTGGTGATTTGGAACGTCTGAAACAAAAAGCAGCTTATAAAGGCTTGCCTTATCAAACCTTTATTGCCAGTGTTTTACATGAATACGCCGCAGGACATTTCATAGAAGCGGCTTAAAACTTAGATACAATTTAGTCCGATTACAGTGCAAAAAAGAGGGCAGAAGCGATGCCACCAAATAAGGTCCATTTAATCAAATAATAAGTAGGTTTATTCCATTGTTTAATGCGTTTGCCGACGCGGCGGATAAAATAAACATATTTAAAGATGCGATTCACACCACCCGTATCATCGGTTTCATCATTCGGTGCGGCGGCAGCGCTCATTAAATAACGGCCCATTAAATAATTAAACTTTTGTGCCCAGCGATATTTTAAGGGTCGTTCAATATCGCAAAATAAGATTAAACGATTTTGACCGCTGGTGTTTTCAGCATAATGAATATAGGTTTCATCAAAGATGACGCCTTCGCCATCGCGCCAACTATATAATGTGCCGTCAACATTGATATGGCAACGATCATCATTGGGTGTCATGAGACCTAAATGATAACGTAAGGAACCGGCGTAGGGGTCGCGATGTCTGGGTAAACGACTTTTATCGGGTAATTCCGCAAACATGGCGGCTTTAACTGAGGGCAGGGTTTTTAATAACGCGGTGGTTTTCGGGCAGTGAATCGCGGCCGAAGGATGATGGCTGCTATACCACTTCAGATAAAAACGTTTCCAACCGGTTCTGAAAAAAGAATTAAATCCGGCATCATCATACTTTTTAGAGGCTTTAACGTGTTGTTGAGCTAGAAGATTCATGCCTTCTTCACGAATCAACTGCCAATTTTGACCTAATATTTCTAATTCAGGAAAAGCTTCCAATTTTAGATAAGGTGTACTGGGTACAGCTGAAAACAGGTACATAAAGGTATTCAGCGGTGCAAAAAAAGTCGAATGATCAGAAAGCTGGCGCCAAAATGTATATCGCTCTTTTCCACGTCGATGGATATAATAAACACTTAAAAAAAATAAAAAAACCACGATATATTTCATTGGCGCTTCTTTCCCGATTGCCCCAAAATGGGCAAGCTTATAATATAAGTTAAGCTGAAGAAAATAAAGAATAAGCGTTTTTTTCATCATCCATATGGTTCTTATTTAACTCAGAAATAATAGATTATATATTTAATTTAGATTAAAATAGATCTTATCTTTTAAAAGTTATTGATACCTTAGTGTGAATAACCTAGACTGTCTGAGTAATTTCGTTTTTTATAAAAAATTATTTTTTCAAGTTTATTTATTTTTTAAATAAAATTTATTTCCTACAAATATAATAAGGACATATATGCCCACGCTAAGTAGTTTAGAGAAGATAACCACTTCCAGTTTTTTTTCTAATGATTCTTTTCCAAGCATGTCGACGGAGTTGTTTTTACAATTATTGTTTAGCGGTAAAAAAGATTTTAGAAAATGGGATTTAGGTGAGGTTGATTTTGCTCAAATCCATCAAGATGCTAAGCAAACTAACAGAAATATTTCTATTTTTTCAGGGCTAGATTTTTCTGATGCTATTTTCCCCATGCTACTAAGGAATTTAGATTTTTCTGGCTGTAAATTCATCGGTGCCAATTTAGAAAAAGCGGATCTGAAACAGAGTGTTTTAAATTCAGCAGACTTATCGCATGCGAATTTAAATCAGGCTGAATTATCAGACGCGGAATGTATAGGGGCGAATTTTTTTAATGCCACGTTAAAACATGTCAAAGGAACCCATGTAAGTTTCAGTAAAGCGAATCTTAAACAAGTTAAGCTGAATGGTGCTTATCTATTTGAATCCGTTTTTATCGATGCGGATCTCGCTAATGCTGAACTGAGCTTTATTAATTTAGAAGGATCCGATCTGACGTGTGCTAATTTATTTCAGGCAAAGGTTGACAATGCTAAACTTATTGAAACCATATGGTTTGAAAGCTATTTAAAAAATGTAAATTTCAGAAAAAGTGATTTAACTGGCGCTATTCTTGCAGCTACCAACTTACAAGAGGCACTATTAACGAGGGCTAACTTGCAACAGGCCCAGTTAATGGACGCTGATTTATTTGGAGCTGATTTACGTGACAGTAATTTGCGGAAAGCTGATTTATCAAGAGCTAACCTAACTAAAGCAATTTTTCATTTTGCAAATTTAGATTATGCGAACTTAAGAGGTGCTAAGCTCAATGGAATGAGTTTATTGCACACTAATGTGACGGGAGTTAATCTAGAAACGACACCCATTGATCAAGTAAATTTAAATCATTGGCGACCTTGGTATGGTCCTACTTATGCCTGGTCCTTGGTAAAGGAAGAAAATCTCAAAAAATATCCGGTTCGTATACCCATTTTTGCATTGACCTCTCAAGAAAGTCCAACTGCTTTTCTATCTCGATGCTTACCTACGCAGTGGGATCCACTCACCGATTGTGAAATTTTTTGGAATGATGTGGATAGAGTTGTTGCTAATCATACTTGTGTTATCGATCAGATCGTTGTGAAAAGCGAATCATTGATGAGTGAAATTAGAAATTCAAAGGAGACTAAACGACAACAATGGTTGCAATTGGCTGAAGCAGTTAAGCTTACTGGAAATATAAATGTTGTTAATACGGTAAAAGATTTAATTAAATTTGAAAAAATTGCTGTGTTACTGCCTAAATATAAGCAGTATATAGTGAGTCGATCAGAAGAATTGAAAAATTCCACAACAGTGAAAAATGCTTTTTTAAATTTTAAGGAAAAAACCATCTTACACCGTGAGTTATTATTTAACAGACCTATAGATTTAGAGCCACTATCCGAAAACAATAACACGGCGCTTATTTTTAATACCACGCTTTTTGATATAAACACTTTTTCTATAACAAAAAATAATGCTTCGTATGCTATCAGCATTGATTTTTTGTCTAGTGAAATACGGGAGCTGTTAGAAATCACGCAAGCTATTTCTATTTATAAATGGTTATCAAGTCCGGAAACTCTCTTTTTTTATCAATTGAAATCAGATAGTAATCTTATAGAGTCATCAAGAAATTGGTTAAGAGGTACGCTCAATGCCTCTGAATATTCACGTATGTTGATAAAATATCCTGAAATTTTTAATCCTTGTCAATTCAGTTGTAATAACTTGACGATATCGAATCCAACGCTTATTCGCTATATGCTGACTCAATTAGTGAGTCCAACGAATTTCAAAAGACCTATTGTTAATGTTGTAAGAAATGTTAGTGCAGTTTTGCCCTACAAGACGGTTTTAAAATTTAGCCATGCTGAACTTATGCTTGAGGATGAGCAAAACTGGCTGGGCCATATTACCAGTCATCTATCTATAACAGAGATCATCGATAGCTATTTGGGCCTGGTAAATCGTCTAAAAATTAGCTTAATGGTGACTAACTCTGCTACGCATGAAGTGACTATGTTCGGCTCTAACAAAGACCAATGGATGCATAATTCTCTTACTGACGATTGTCATATTGTAGGCGATGGAAAAGTGGTGATTTCTGGGTATGACAGATTTAATCGCACTCAGTTACCTTTACCCGCGGTTACCTTGTATGGATCGAAAGAAACGGGTACGAGGTTGATAGATTTCCAAATATTAGCACGACAAATACAGGAAAATTTTAATTCAAGCTTATCTGTCAAGTTAGTGACAGATAATAATGACCTCATTATTCAGCGTTTTTTTCAGATTTCTAGCCAAACAACTAAAAAAAATATATCGGTTATTTCTATCCATTTAAAAAATGCTTTAGTCGATCGGTGGTATCAAAATTTGGAAATTATTCTCAATACAGCAGCGACAAAAATAACCGGTCGTGGTTTGAAAATGCAGATAAAGCCAACTCCCTGCTTGTTTCCTGCGAGTAATAATAATGTTGATTTTCTGAGCCTGGCAAGATTAGAAAAAAATAGCGCGGTTATTATACCGGCCCGGATGGATCAGGATTCATTTTTTCGTATTGAAGATGGTCTTACTATTACTAATGTACTTACCCGTGGTTTAGAATCGGAAAAACCTTACTTTCTGGTTTTATGGGATTTATACAAACAACCTGAAAAAGCTACGCATACACTGGAGTTTACCAATAAAAAAGTAGTTCTTGCCGAGAAATTAAATGAAATTTTTAATCTCAGCGAAGATTGGGATTATAGCTTAAACCAACATAAAAAGAACTTATATGCCATGGCTACTCAAGTTGGCATCCGCGATGGTTATGTCATGAGAGATAAAGATGCGTGTCGTGAAAGAAAATACTTAAACAGTTATGATACTTATAGGTTTAAACGTTCTGCTCTTCTCGAACAAACAGCTAAAAAAGTAGATCATGCTATGAAGTCTAATTTAACAAAAACCTTAACTGAAACTGACCTTGTGCTTTATTCTAAAAAGGCTAAAAACGATTTAGAAAAAATAGAGATTATGCTACCTTTGCCCGTGTCAGCGTGGATAGCAGGACTTATTTCTGCCCATTTTGACCATGTCGTTGAAAGCTACCAAGAAAAATGTCCCTCGCTTCCAGCTTACATGACGTATGGATTTAAACCTTTTCTATCCGCCTTAATAAGTTCCGCATGCAATTATGTCTTATTTGATCAAGACGAAGAAATAGAAGAAAAATTCGCAAGATTTTTTACTTACTTTATGCTCAATTTTTTAGGCGTTATTGCCGGACAGCCTTTGACACAAAAGATCGCTGAAACTATCCATAATAAATTGATGTGTTTTTTCGTGCAATCTTTAACGTGGGCATTATTATGGAATCCCAGTTTATTTGCCAGTGAGTACCTAGAAATAATTCCTGTGGTTTGTATGCAATTACTCCAAGGATTATTTTTTAAAACCGGCGAAGAAACATACACACTAGCAAAAAAAACTTGTAATTCTCCGAGTAGCTTCTGGCGTAAAAAAGCACCAAAATCAGCAGACGAGGATCAAGTGTTAAATAATGGAGAAATTGAACAAGTGCAAGTAGCGTTTGCCTAAAGCCCTGTACTTGTTTTTATATTTGGCTAGGGTTAGTATCGGCATAGTTTCTTTTATTTACAATATCAACTAAAAATAACAAGTGAAACACTCTATTTCTCCAGTAACCCGCGTTGCTATAGCGCTTTTTTGCGTACTCGCCATTAAATTCCTATTGGCCTGGTTTATTCCTGTTACCGCGGATGAAGCCTATTATGCCATATGGGGTGCTTATCTCAGTGGCGGCGGCTATGATCATCCGCCGATGATAGGGTTTGTGTTATACCCGCTGTTGCAATTCGGTCATCATGCTGTGACGCTACGCCTACCGGCACTCTTCACGAGTCTTATATTAGGTGTCGTGACCTATCTATATCTAAAACCAGAGGATCCAGAGCGCGCGGCTTTTGCTAGCATCTTATTAATGATTGCTCCGATTAGTTTATTCAATATTATTATTACCACCGATACGCCTTTATTTATATTTTCCTTTTTATCGGTCATGTGCGTGTTACAGGCGTTAAGGAAAAATGACGACTGGCGTTGGTTTGCTCTGGGTGGATTGTTTTTAGGTTTAGCATTTTTCTCTAAGTATTTTGCGTGTTTATTAGGCTTAGCCTATGCCGTGTATTTCCTTTTTATTGCACCCAATCGTGCACGCCTTATCGGTTTAGGTTTGTTAGCTTTATTTACTCTGCCTTTCGCCATACAGAATATCTATTGGAATTATCAACATGATTGGTCGAATATTTTATTTAATATTTACAATCGAAACAATGATATGGGTTTTAGTTTTAAGACACTATTGGGATATGCACTTATTTTATTGTACCTCATTACACCGCCATTAGTATTCGCGGTGGCCAAGTTTCCTAAACAGCTATTAAAGCAACAAGCCTTATTTTATTTCTTTTTTATACCACTGTTAATATTTTTCTTGTTGAGTAGTGTTAAACCCATAGGGTTACATTGGCCACTTGCATTTATTCCTTTCATTTATGTTTGGGCTGGCAGGTATTTGACGACCGAAACACTCAGAAAACTATTGAAATTTACACTTTATTGGACCGGCCTACAGCTGATATTGATTATTAGTTTATTGCTTATTCCACTCAAATCGATACAACAACGGGATGTTTTCACTCTAAACTATAATAAGATCGTCTATTTTTTTCATCATAAGACCATTAATGACTTGCTGAAAGCAAAATATTCGCAAGCAATTATTTATGCTAGCCCTAATTACGCGGACGCTTGCTTATTTTTTTTCGACACGCATGATTATGCTTCGGTATTCTTAAAAGGTTCTTATCATGGTCGTGAAGATGATTTAATTACCAATTTCAAAGATTTTGAAAATAAAAACTTTTTAATTTTTTCACGTACACCGTTGGTTTATAAGGATTATAAGCCTTATTTTCAGCATGTGACGTTGCATACTTTTTATTATAAAGAGGCTGCTTTTTATTATTTGGTCGGTACCCAATTTAATTATCCGGTCTATCGGCAAAACATATTAAAGGCGATTAATGATACCTATTGGATCGACCCGCCGTATTTGCCGCATGCACCGAGTTTTTTCTACTTAAAATACTTTAAAAATTAAGGGCCCCGTCATGGCGAGGCCGAAACGTTAGTGAGGCCGTGGCCATCTAGTTGGATTGCCGCGCGCTATGCGCTCGCAATGACGATTAAGATTTTCTGCGCTCGCAATGACAAAAAATTTGCTGTGCTGCGCAAATTTAGACGACTAAGCTTAAGAACTCTGATCGTGTGCGTAAATCTTGTCGAAATAGACCGAGCATCACCGAGGTTTTCATCGAAGCCTTTTGTTTTTCAACGCCACGCATCATCATACACAGATGTTTGGCTTCAATAATGATAGCAACGCCTTTGGCATCGAGTACTTTCATCAAGGTATCGGCGATTTGACGCGTTAAGTTTTCTTGAATCTGTAAACGTCGGGCATAAAAATTAATAATCCGCGAAATTTTTGATAAGCCGATGATTTTTCCGTTCGGAATATAGGCAATATGACAGACGCCGATAAAAGGTAATAAGTGATGCTCGCAAAGCGAATATAATTCTATGTCTTTGACTAAGATCATTTCTTCCATCGCTGAACGAAATACCGCGCCATTTAAAAGCTCATCTAACGATTCACGCGAACCGCTGGTTAAATAGCGTAAAGATTTAGCGACGCGTAATGGCGTGTTTTTTAAGCCTTCACGCTCAGTGTCTTCTCCAAGTGCGCTTAAAATTGCTTTAATATGCTTTTCCATCAGGTGTCTTCTTATTAAGTTTAATTTCGCGAGCTACTTCCAAGCTGGAATGGCTGACCCATGAAATAATTTATCGGCGGCGGCTAAAACCTCAGGGGAGTGTATGGCCTTAATTAAATTAATAAATTTAGGATTATTTTTAGCGCTTGCTTTAATGACTAATAGATTAGCATAAGTAGAGTGTCGACCTTCACTAAAGAGCGCGTTTTGCTGCGGATAGAGATGCGCGAGTGCAGCATAGTTAGCATTTATCACTGCTAGATCGACATCAGCCAGTACACGCGGCAATTGCGCGGCGTCTAGCTCTTTGATGTCTAATTGTTTGGGATTATGCAGGATATCGGCAGGTGTCATCAATGTGCCTTTATGCGCGTCCAGTGTCACTAGGCCAACTTGACTGAGTAATAACAATGCGCGGGCTTCATTGCTGGGATCATTGGGAATCGCCACGCTGGCATGCGCTTTTAGTTCGTTTAAATGCTGGATTTTTACTGAATAAATCGCCATAGGATAAATAAATTCTTTGGCTATGGCGACCAATGGATAACCGCGGTTCTGAATTTCGTCGCTTAAAAAAGCTTGATGTTGAAATAGATTGGCATCAAGACTCCCATCGTTTAAGGCTCGGTTAGGCAGCGAATAGTCAGAGAATTCAATAATTTTTATTTTTAAGCCATAATCGCGTTGCGCCACTTGTTTAGCGACTTGCATAAGCTCGGTTTCTGGTCCGCTAATCGTGCCTAAACGAATTTGATGTGGATTTTCACGCTGATGGCAAGCGCTTACGCTTAATAGGCCACTTATCAATAAGGATAACTGCATGAAATGAAGAATTTTTTTTAGCATCTTAAATAATTCCAAGGCAAAACTGAGTAAAAAATTTTTATGGATGGCCACGCTCATTCGTTCGTCATGACGTTTATCTTTATTCGTCATGTGCGAGTCATAAGCCAATCTCGTCATTGCGAGCATGTAAAGCAAATCTCGTCATTGCGAGCGCGTAGCGCGCGGCAATCTAAACCTAGTGATGGTTTAAACGTTTTGCCCAATAATCTCCTAAATGCTGTATGCCTTGTACTAAGGCGATAAGGATCAGGATAGTCATGAGCATCACGCCCGCATCAAAACGTTGGTAACCATAGCGTATCGCTAAATCACCTATGCCACCACCCCCGACCGCTCCTGCCATGGCAGAATAACCTATTAAAGTAATAAAAGTCGTGGTTAACGTGCCTACCATACCCGGTAGCGCTTCTGTCAGGAGAATAGCAGGAATTAATTGCCAGGTCGTGGCGCCCATAGCGAGTCCGGTCTCAATTAAACCGGCGGGCAGCTGATTGAGATTATTTTCTATCATGCGTGCAAAAAATGGCACGGTGGCTAAGGTTAAGGGTACGATAGCAGCGCTCGTGCCTATCGATGTCCCGACTAATAAACGCGTAAAAGGAATAATAGCTAACATTAAAATAATGAATGGAATTGAACGTGCTATATTAACCATTAAAGATAAAGTTTTGTTAAGTAATGGCATCGGCAATAAATTGGTTTGACGCGTGCTAAATAACAATACACCCAAAGCTAATCCGAATAGCAGTGCCAGTAGACCTGAGACCAACACCATATACAGTGTTTCTCCAGTGGCGATGAGTAATTCAAACAATAGATTCGTCGACATAACCCATAATCTCTACATGAAGTCCTTTATTAATTAAATACTGTATCCCTTCAGGTAAAGGCGCTTGATCCCCCATGACTTCGACTACCATGATACCTAAGATTGTTTCTTTAAGACATTCAATATTGGCTTGTAAAATATTCAGATGGATACCCATTTCGCGCATAACATGGGCGATTAAAGGTTCAGCGGCAGCATGTCCCTGAAATATTATTCTGAGTACGGCGTGGCTACACGCTTTTTTTTGTGCATGAAGCCGTTTTTGTAATAGGGGAGGTAATTCATGTTTTAAACCCACACTAACGAATTTCTGGGCTAAGCTTGTTTTTGGGTCAGTGAAAAAACTGACGACATCGGCGATTTCAATGATCGAGCCTTGATCCAGCAAGCCAACCCGGTCGCAAATACTTTTTACAACATCGATTTGATGTGTAATTAATACAATGGTAATCCCTAAGCGCTGATTAATATCTTTTAATAATTGCAGAATAGTTTGCGTGGTGTGTGGATCCAGCGCCGATGTCGCTTCATCGCAGAGTAATACTTTGGGTTGACTGGCGAGTGCACGTGCAATAGCCACGCGTTGTTTTTGACCGCCGCTGAGTTGTGACGGATAAGCATGCTGCTTATCGCTTAAACCAGTAAGATGTAATAATGGAGCAATGGCCGCTTGAATTTCTGATGCTGAATAATGGGCAAATTTCAATGGTAAAGCAATATTTTCATACACCGTTTTTGCAGTCAGTAAATTAAATTGTTGAAATATCATACCTATCTGTCGTCTGACTAAGCGTAAATCGGCAATCTTCAATGAGCTTAATTCTTGCTTATCAACCCAAACTTGTCCTTGGCTAGGTCTTTCTAACAGATTGATACATCTTATCAGTGTACTTTTGCCGGCGCCGCTTTGGCCGACAATACCAAATATTTCTCCTTGGCGAATGCTTAGATTAATGTTGCGTAGGGCATAGATAGGGCGGTCTAAACTATTATAAATTTTTGCGATATCAATAAGTTCTATCATCTTTTAAGTGGTATTCCGCTAAGAGGAGCGAGTCTCAAAGGTATTATCGGTACTTAGATAAAGAACGCAAGAAGAAGTTGCCTTATACTGTATTTTATATTTTTCTTTTTGAGTGGCTATCTTATTGAGTTCTCTTCGTGAAATCAACGCTATGACTCGATTGAGAGCTAAGCCTCTAAGAAAAAAATGTATGTTTTTAACTAATAACTAAGTTACCTATCACTTTTTTTAATAGAAAAAAATTTTTATATTTATTTTTTAAAAATATATGAAAAAAAAATTTAATGACTTGACACGCATCTTTAATGTACCTAGCATATATCCCAAGAAGATAAATTCAGTTTAAATTAACTTAGAGATTGTCGATGCGTAACCGACAACGCTATTATAAAATAAATTACAATCGATTTTTTTGTTATTAATCTCATTTAATACTAGAAAATAATGTGTGCATTAAAAAATAAAATTAAAAATTAATGGATGATTTTATGAATAATTTAGAAAAACAACCTGCCTTAGAAGAACGTCGTGCCTTACTCATAGAGGATGATATTTTTTGCCAAAAGGTACAAAGTCATTGTCTTCGTGAGTTGGGCTATACCGTAGAGGTCGTAAGCAATGCTGCAACGGCAATTGAACGCATAGAACATTATGTTTATAAGCTTATCGTGTTAGATTTAGGCTTGCCTGATCAATCCGGTGAATCAGTTATACGTGCGACACGTGAGTTTGCGACCAATCTGGAAACACCGTTGATTGTCGCTACCGCCCATGCCGATGGACCTATGCAACAAAAATGTCTGTATTTAGGCGCTGACGTGGTGTTCATTAAACCTTTTAATAAGCAAACCCTAGCCAGGGCCATTGACTTTTGCCATTCTCGACTGGAAGAATTATCACGATTTAATTAGATTTAATTTTTAAAGGGACTGGGATAAAGACTAATACACATAGTTTATCCCATAACCAACTATATAGATTTACACTTGTATTTTTCTTCAATCCTATATTGTTTATTTAAAAGTGGTTTTAATCTATATCAACATCAACCCTTTTTAAGCGACGAAACCTGCTGCATCGACATTATTATATCTTGTCAAAAAGACGTGATTAATAGTTAACATTTGATATCATAGTAGCGTGCCATGTCTTTTTATGGGTTATGGGATAAACATAGATAATATCTAGCTTGCTTTTTTCTAAGGAGATGCTGTGTTAATAGATTTTGCGCCGCAATTCGTTAGCTGTTTTACAGCGTTATTACAAACCATCAATATCTGTAATGCACATATTCAAAATGAGCTCGGAGAATTACCACTCTGGGTAGATAATGGTAACGAAGTTTTTGTTAGGAATCGGGATAAAGTCACCTTTGCCTTAGCAAATTTTTTCCCAACACCCGGTTTATCGCCACAGGAAACCTTTAAATGCCCAGGAGTTGTAGCGGGCACGCCGCAAACCTTAGCGTTAATTGACAAAGTTAACCGGTCTAAAACTATGTTTAAAGAACTAGTGCGTGTTTGTCAGCAAAGCTCAGACCAAGATATGACTAAATTTATTCGTGACAGCTTAGCGCACGCTGGTTATCCAGGCGTAAAACTGAAACAGGTTTTTCGACATATTATATACGTAGCCTATCATCCGCGACGCGTAGCATGGACTAAAGGTAAACACACTACGAGCAAACAATTATCCAAACAAGCTTCAGAAAAGCTATTGGATAAAGCAGGGCAGGGCTTACATATTGATATACAAAAAGCAAAATTAAGTGGTTTACCGCATCACACTAAACTCATTAAGCACCGCGCGATTAAACCTGGTTGGGTGGTGAATATCGGTGCGTTTAAAGAAAATAATTGCTCAGCTTATGAAGATATTCGAACTGCTTTGCCTTTATTTTATTTACATGATCAAAAATTGCCGAATCCTATTGTTTGTTTTTCTAAACCTCGGGAACAAAAACGCAAAATGCGTATGGACAAACAAATTGATTCGGTAGCTTTTTTGCCGTCTATCAGTGTGTATCGATATAAAAAAGAAGTCGTTAATTAACGACTAATTAAATATCGGCATACTCAAGCTATTCATTGAATTATCTAACTATTGCACTTTATTTTTTAACATGTTTAAATTTATTGACTTTTTAATTTTTTATAAATAATTAATTATTATCTGAATAAAAATCTCAAAAAAACTGGAGAAAATATTATGCTTGCAGCGTTAAACGCAGAAACTAATAAGCAACTTGAGGATGAAGCGCAATCAAGAAAAAAAATTGTCGGTGAGCAACGTGAAATTGAGGAACAATTAGCCGCTGATAAAAATGGGAGAGCGATCTTTTTTGTAAAGTTTCCATTAACACCACTGTATATCTCTCCGGATGCCGTGCAATTCAACGAGCAAAGTAAATTATATGAATTAAAACCAGACCACCCAGATGCTATTCCAGCGGGACTCATTCCAGAGGAAAAGTTAAAAGATCCAGAACAATTATCCACGGTACTCGGCCGCGTTTTAACATTAAAGAAGTTAGAAGAAAATCCCGTCATCATCTTCTATGTCAAACATAGAGAAAACGTTGATCGAACACAGTTTGACGTGTTTTGTAAAAAGCGCCCAAACTTTGTTTTACAACAAATTGATGAAGCTAAAGATTATACACCTTTCATAGGAAAAATTTCTGAAGCAACGTATGCTTACCGTGATAAAAGCGAAGCGTCAATTAGGCAATGTATTTTTGCAACACAAATCATTGATCCCAATCGTCCAAGTGCTTGGCAGAGATTCGAAGGTAAGAAGACACAAGAACCTATTGCTGATTTAAACAAGCTTCTGCTTGCCTATGATAAAAACCCGATTGAAGAGATGTCTGCTTCTGTTTCACGTGCTCCCGCTCGTTTCTTTTCACCTCAATCAGCTAACCAAGCAGCTACCAATCCTAGCTCAACAGAATCCTGTCCATCCTCTACGTGTAAATCTAAATAATATAGTGAGGAAATAAGTTACTCAAAGGCTTATTTCCTTGCTTTAGCACCCCAATTTCGTACCCATACTCAATCTTCCTAAGAAAGATTTAATTTTACCTTAAGCTATCGGGACTACACTTAATAGTATACGGAAGCATTAAGGAGTGAGTTACGCTTTGAAATTTTTCTATTAACGGGGCTTATATGCCATTAGATTCAATAGATCCAAAAGTTTTAGATGCATTTGATAAATTAAACCGAGCTTTGGAAAGTAAAGATTATAACAAAATTCTCAGTAATTTACGTCGAATGGGTCGGCCAATTAAGCAGGCTTGGCATGCTAAACTTTTGCAAGAAAAAGATGAAATCACTCAAAAAAATAAATTTACTTCGAATGATAAATTTAAAGCGTTTTTAGCCGATAAAATTTATGAACTTAATATACCTGAAGAACATATTCAATCCGTGCCAGAGCCGATAAACTATCTTAAAAATCAACTAGCTGAGTTAGCCATTTTTTTAATGATATGGAAAGAAAAACCCTCTGAAAAAATACAATCTAAAACACCAGAAAATGTAAATTTTACCCAAGAACCTGGAATAGAACAAACAGCTTTATCTACGCACGAATATCAGAAAAATAAATTCAAAGGACCTGTAGATAAAGATGATCGACATGCTATTAATATCGCTCTACAAGCGATGGCTTTTATTCTTTGCCGGCAAGCTAATGAATTTATTCAACGAGAAGAAATTTTAAATAATTATCCTAAAGATTTTGCATTGAAAAACAGTACTAATGCCTTTATAGCATCAGAGAGCAAAGAACAATTAATCAGTTTTATTTTCATTCATCTATATAGAATGGATAAGTTTAAATCTTATCGATATGAGAAAACCATAGATCCTGGGTTTTCTTTAGATAACAACGAAAATACTCAAAAACAAAAAATTGAAAAGATCGGACTCGCAATTTCATCTTTTTTAACACCGAATAAAAAGAAAAAATTTCTTAAATATGCCGGTATCTTGCTGGCTTTCATTGCATCCTTAGCCTGTGGCCTCACAACCGGTGGCGCTATTTATTTACTGGGACCTGGTTTGCTGGCATTCGCTATTTCCTTAGGAATATTGACTCTCTTAGTTGGACTTACCTTTAATCGTAGTTTCACCGGCATTGCTATAGCATTAGTGTGCGGCTTAGCCATGGGCGGTGCTATTTTTTCATTAGGTCTTTTACTGGCTCCTGGCTTAGGTTTGCTAGTGAGTGCTATTTGCTTAGGCGGACTGACTGGCTTTTTTGGTTTTACCGCTAATTTTGGATTTTTTTCAAAAAATTTTCCTGACTTTCTCCTTAGCTTAGTAAAAAAAGGGGGTATCAGTGAATATATTGATATTCATGATAAGCGTAAGCAATTTTCTGCAACTTACAAATATCTGTTAACACCTTTAATAATATTTGCTTCGCTAACAGTAGGGGCCGGAACTACGGCGTTAACTTATATCACTATTTCAAGCTTATTTGTGAAGCTTGCCCTGCTATTACCGGTACTAGCAATAATCTGGCCACCATTGCCGGTGATTATTGCTGTTGTTTTAGCGGCAGCCGTTGGCACCGCCTTGACTGTCGCAGTAATGACAGCTTCTTTAGAGGCTTTAAAAAAAGTGGCTGCCTTAAACCTCGGTTTCATAGCGCTGTGCCAGTATACCTATAAGAATTGCTTAGAATGGTTTAAGAACTTAAAGAATTTAAAAACACATGAAATAGTCGGTTTAGTCATTCTGTTATTACTACTTCCTGTTGGATTTTTCGGTTTAGGTTACTTTCGCTATTTTGCAGGCGTAGATTTATCGGTGTTTATTGGAATAACCGGTGCTATCGTTACCGGAGTGGTGGCTTATATTGCACAAATGGCTTTTATTGGTTTATCCATTAATAAGCTAAAGAATGCCATCATTAGACCTTCTGCTTCTGCTAATGATTTCCCAGCGCTAACTGTCAATGCCGCTGGTAACGGAATATTGGTTTACGATGGTTCTCCTGTGTCGCTTTTTGGAATGATAGCTTGCATAATTAATTCTTTTAGTGGGAACATGTCTGAAACAGATATGAAAAGGCAGCAAAGAAGACAAGCAACAGATGCACTTGCTAGCAAGATAACATTACTTTTTAATAACCACGCTGAAAGCGGCGAAGCATCTGCAGCAACCAGTCATTCTGATTCGGGACAAACATTAAAGCCACTCGCACCCTCTGTAAATAATAATAGTTATCCACAGGAGCCTAAAAGTCCAACTCCCTCAACTCACTCAGAAGATGGAAGTATGCTAGAAAATATTAGTCGACCGGCGGCCAATTATTCAAATAGCTATGGTTCTAGCTCTTCGCATCATTTTAAATCAGTGCTTCTTACAACACCGGCTGAGGGGGCTAAGGCTGCAGAATTAAAACCCAGTGCTAGATTCAAATAATGGCGTTAATGTTATGATTTTTCTGTATTAACATTGACATTGTTGGCAATACACACTGCTACGTTGGCCGATACGTATCAGTTGTAAGGTTGTTTGACAGCTTACACAGGGGAGTCCAGCGCGGCTGTATACATTTAATTGTTGCGTAAAATAACCCGGTTTGCCATCACTGTTTAAAAAATCTTTTAAAGTACTACCGCCTTGTTTAATCGCTAAACGTAAAATAGCTTTAATCGCTTTAACCAATAGTTTTAACTCGCAGAGTGAAATTGTTTTCGCTGCTCTTAAGGGATTAATTCCAGACTTAAACAACGCTTCGATTGCATAAATATTACCCACACCGACGACGATGCGTTGATCCATAATCGCCGATTTTATCGGTAACTGTTTATTAACTAATTGCTGTATTAAATACCGCGCAGAGAATTCACGATTGAGTGGCTCGACACCTAAATTTTTCAGTAATAAATGTTGTTTAGGATCATCTTCTATGAAAAGTAATGCACCAAAACGGCGCGCGTCAGTAAAGCGGAGTAGGGTGCCATTATTAAAGACGATATCCACATGATCATGTTTATCCGCTTCGATAAACTTATCTAAGATACGCAGCCGTCCAGACATGCCGAGATGGATGAGTATATGTCCTTGAGTAGTACTTAATAGCAGATATTTGCCGCGCCGGCTAATCTTAGTAATTGCAAATCCAACTAATTGGTGTAGATCTTTTTTAGGAATAGGCCAACGTAAATTAGGTCTACGGATTAGAAATTTTTGTATAATTTCATCTTGTATCGAGGATTGTATGCCTCGTAACGTGGTTTCAACTTCGGGTAATTCTGGCATAGGATGATGGCTAATATTATTTTAGAGAATACTAGCAAATTTAAGGCTGACTAACTAATTTTTGATAATTTACGTAGAAAACTTTTTCTCCGGCGGATCAGGAAATATACGCTTATATAAATCCCCAAAAGAAACTCCTTTTTCAGGGCCATCAACAATTTGTTTTGCTAATACGCTGGGATCTATTTTATCTCTTAAACTTGAGTATTCACTCAGTATTTTATTACCCACTTCAGATGTTAATAGATAATATAAAGTCCCTTCATGTGTGTCTTTGTGCACAAATTGCTTAAGAAGATTCTCCGATAAATTTTCACCGATAAGATCACATAAGGACTGGTTTTCATTTAAGATCTTCCTGCCTTCGGCACTGGAAAGCAATAAATAACTAACTGAATAGACCTGTTGCCTATCTAAAAATTTTTGGCTAAAGGTCTGGTTAAGCGTAATTTTATCAAAGGCATCTAGATCAATTAAGTTATTGAATATTGTTTCAATTTTATCGGTCGATATCGAAGTAGATCTCCATAAAAAATAGGCTATTAATTGCGACGTATTTTTTAATTCCTTCCTAATTAAATGCTTGTCGGTATCCGACAAAGGCGCAGTGGCCTTTAGCAAACCAAAAAGTGAATCACGACATGATTTTTCTGTTGGCATAAGGCCTTTCCCATATTTTATTTACTATTATTCTTACTAAATCTATCCTAACATTTTAAGGTTACCCTATGAATCTCAGTTTCTAGACTATTTTTAAATTCCCCTAAATCATTTTTAAATTTCTCTATGTTTAGTTTGTTATCATAAATATTGTTTTCAACTAATTCAAAATAGTTCTGTATAATATTAGCATCTTTGTTCGGAAAAATATCTAATATAGTTAATATTTCATAAAAATTTTGAACATCATTTCTTAACGTATTACTCATTGTGATTAATCGATCAATATTTTCGCTGGATAAAGCCTTATATTTTAGTAGGATTTCTAAAGAACGGCTTAATTTAACGACCAACGTTGAATTCACAAATAGACTCGATTGAATAATATCAAAATATCTTTCAAATAGAACAATATTTTCAAAATTTGCTTGTGTCATTATTCTAAATAAATTGGTTAATTCCTTTACAAAAGTGGTATCAGATAAATCGATAGATTTAAACATTTCCATCAAAGTCTTATCAAAATTTTCTGGGCCTATAGCTTTGCAATAAGCTATTTGGACTTTATGAAAGAAATAATTTCTAATCGCCGCCCATTTAATCGGCAGCTCCCATAGGGGGTTAACCTCAATCCGGTAATATCCAATCGCATTTAGTTTATTAATGAAATTTACAAACTGCTCAGTGTTTTCAATCATGAATATCGTGGAATCAAAACCTTCCATCGGAGGAATGATTGTGGTGATAGGATAGTTAGCTTCTGGGTTACTCATTGGAGATCCTGCATCATCATTATGATGAATACGGTTTAAATATTTACCTTTATTTAGGGCTATATTTAATCCATCAATGTGTGTTTTTGTTATAGGCGCAACATTTCCAAGCTCTTTATCTTCTCGATCAAAAAAAGCTTGTGGATTATCGTTTGAACGTCTTTTCGCTTTAGGAGACAATTTTCGCAAGCGATTTGCAGGGGTAATGTGTGGGTTGAGTCGGATATTATCTTGTGAGTAATTTTTCCAAGGATGAAAAATAGCTAATAAATCATAATCTGCAATAAGCGGTTTTTTTAGATCTGTGTCAGCTAAAACATAGAAAGGTTTTTTTTCAGAGGTGTAGATTTCATATTCTATTCCTGATTCAGCATTTACTTTTTTAGCGTAACTTAATTCAAATTTACTAGCATGTTCATGGGCATGAGGGTGAGGGCAGTAAATAACTAAATATTCGCCTTCTTTTTTCGCTTGAGGAAATATAATTGCTTTTTTTATTAACTCTTGAAAACGTTGTTCAGTTATTCTTAAATGTGTCGATTGCGCGTTATGTTTCTGAATGCAATCTTGAACTTCTTTATTAGCTTTTTCAATGACATCATCATTCGCACCCACCAATTTACTGAAGTGTTGATTAATAGAAATAAATCCTATCCATAATCCCCACGAAGCAGATTTACCTTTAATTTTAAAATTTTTAGTAGGATATTGGCTAGCTTCATGAAAAGTTTTGGTCAGCGGTTCTACTGGCCGAAATAGCAAAATCACATCTTGATCATCAGCATATTTTTCAAAAACTAGCAAATCTTTTTTAGGAATACCTTGATTCTTATGATGAAAAACATTGTTTAATTCGGAAGAATTATTTTGAAAGATACCTAAAGAAAAAGGCATATTAAACTCCTTTAAGAAGATTTTTTATATTTTTCTTTTTATTTAACTTTAGTATAAATTAATATTATTAACACTTAATTAAACAATTTTAATTAATTAAAAAACTAAATTTATAACAAGAGAAACTAGCCAGAAGAAATTTATTTCACAGAAAATCAATTCAAAAATTATAAAATACAATGTAAGGAAGTCTTTGCATCATTTAATGAAATTCTATGTATAAAAAATAACGTGGTGAATAAGGAGCTCACTTATCCATTAAAAAAACCAGAAATTAATAATTTTCAACAAGCACAACAAATGTATTGGTATCAATTTAATGCTTATATTAAAAAAACACAGAGAGTGAGGGCACACGTTGTTATATGAATTTTTTATTAAAACCTGAAGAGCTTAAACCGTGCGAAGCGAGTAACAGAATGCATAAAGTAATTAAACAAACCAACCATCTCATGGGGACTTTCGGTCCGCTGCTAGGTTTTTTAGAAGATAGAAGTTTACGTAAAGCAATAAGAAGCTTTGATGTTAACTATTATGAACATCAAGCCCTACTGCGTGGATTAATGAGATTATAAGTTTGCTCGCCACGAAGCAATGTCTGAAAAATTAGCTATAAAAACGTATGTTGATGCGTTTTAATTGAGCGTTATAGCGATTTCCTATTATTTTTTTTTTCAGTTGCTAAACTTCAAAGCTGAAAGACTAAATTTTTTGATAGGAAATCCATGAGCAGTTATAAGCGATTGCTAGCGTTAACCATCGCATTTAGCTTGACGAATTCAGGAACCGCCACTGCTGCTTTGCCGCCGCGGCTATCCGCCACCGCTTATGCCAGTGATTACACGGTCGGCGCGGCGGATTTGATGTGGCCGATGGCAGGGGACCCGCAACATAATTTTTATCTAGACCCTAACGTTGCTTACGGAACCGATAACCAAGGCTACGCAGATTTAGGTCTAGGCTACCGTTGGATAAAAAAGGATGCCGCTATCTTCGGTGTCTATTTATTTAGTGGCTATACCCACATTGATAATAATGCGCGTTTATGGGTGGCTAATCCGGGTATAGAAGCCTTAGGATCGCGTTGGGATGCGCATTTGAATGCGTATTTCCCCATGGGGGATCGTCACACAACGGTATCCATTTTCCCCAAAAATTTCTTTTTTACGGGGCATTCGCTGTTTTCTGATCTTAATAACCTGTCTCAATACGCGGGTGCGGGCGGGGATATCAGTGTCGGTGGTCAACTATTCCCCCAGTCTCCAATCAAAGCGTATGTGGGTAGTTATTTCTTTAATCCTGCACAAACCAATAATATCTGGGGTGGCGCAGCGGGTTTGGAATATTGGTTAGATAATAATATTAAAGTCTTTGCAAGCTATACCTACGATAGTTTACGTCATAGTACTGCGGCTTTTGGTATCGGTGTTGAATTAGGTGGTACGCACACCACACGTATCAATCCCACATTAGAAGAGCGTATGACCGATCCGATAGGGCGTTATTTGGCTGATCTAGGTCGAGGTTCTGCTATTCCCAGTCGCTTAAAGGAGCAACCCATACTTAACACCTTCCATTTATATCAAAATAACATTGCTTTCTTCAATCAAAGCGGTGCGCCTAACAATGGTGGGCTAGGCTTAACCTTAGCGAATTGCACATTTGAGAATCCCTGCGGCCCGATTGATTTCACCAATCAGGGGACAACCACTTTAAACAGTTTACTTCCCAGTACGCTGTTCGCTTTTGAAGACGGTGCTTTTGCAGCGACGGATGTCCCGGGCGGGAGCAATCCGGTTATTGTGAGAACCGGCCAATCGATAACTTCGATAGGTCAGGCGCCAGCGACGCTCGTAGGCGGGCTAATTTTAGCAGGCGATAATTCGGTGAGCAGTATTAGTTTACAACCGACGACGAGTACCGCAACCGGGCCAGGAATAAGCGTTTTAGCAGGAATTAACCAAATTATCGGTACGCAAATTGGAAGTAGCGCAGCGCCTTTTGCAACCGGCCTGCTGACTTCAGGTAGTAGTCTAACGGATATCAGCAATAGTGATATTTTTGCATCTTCCATCGGCATACAAAATCAAGACGATGCGTTTACTGGTATAACCGCGAGTAGGGTAGAAGTAGATGCAGGGGCGAACCCCGGCATAGGCATAAATTCTATAGGCAGCAGTTTTACAGGCTTATTGGGTGGCAGTGTGGTGACTGTGAATGGAGGGGATAATTCTATTGGCATACGATCGGCAAGTAGTAATCCTACCTTAGTCGAAGCTAGTTCAGTCAATGTAACAGGAGGAGCCAGTACGATAGGAATCGATTATTTAGGTAGCGACGGACTCAGTTTACAGAACGCTTCGATTAATGTGACGGGCGCTAATAATTCGAGTGGTGTGCAGGTTGATGCTGGCAGCAGCGGTGCGGTAAATCTGACCCGTAGTCCAGTGACGGTCAATACGGGCAGTGCAACCGGTGGTACGGGGATCAATATTGTTTCGGGGAGTGCTAGCAATGTGACGCTGAATGCGAGTCCGATTAGAGTAACAGGTGGAACCAGTACGATAGGACTGAATAATTTAGGCAATGGAACCACTAACCTTGCTAATGGGAGTGTAATGACCGTTATGGGCGGCAATAATTCCATGGGTATTCTGAATTCATCTTCCTCTGCATTGACTATAGAGAGCAGTTCAGTAAATGTAACGGGTGGAACCGCTACCAATGGACTGAATAATTTAGGTAATGGAACTACTAACATTTCCAATGGCAGTGTAGTGAACGTTACAGGCGGCAATAATTCCACGGGGATTGTGAATTCATTTTCCTCTGGGCTGACGATAGCAGACAGTTCAGTGAATATAACGGGAGGAACGAGCACCATTGGCATCGATTATTTGGGAAGTGGTGGAATCAGTTTACAGGGGAGTTCGATTAATGTGACCGGCGCTACGAATTCGAGTGGAGTGCTCGTTGAAGCAAGCAGCAGCGGTGCGGTGAATCTGACCAGTAGTCCGGTGACGGTAAATGTAGGTAGTGCAACAGGAGGGACGGGAATCAATATTGCTATGGGTAGTGCTAGCACAGTGACGGTGCATGCTAGTCAGATTAAGGTGACGGGTGGAGATAATACGACAGGAGTGAATAATGCAGGTAACGCAACCATGAGTATTACTAATCAAAGTACGATTACCCTTACAGGCGCCAATAATTCCAAGGGCATTGTGGATTCATCTTCCTCCCCGATGACGATAACAGGCAGTTCCGTGAATGTAACGGGTGAAACCAGCACCATTGGCATCGATTATTTGGGAAGTGCTGGAATCAGTTTGGGGGGCACTCTTATTAATGTGACGGGCGCTAATAATTCGAGTGGTGTAGTGGCTGAAGGTGGTAGTACTGGTGTGGTGAATCTGGCCGGTAGTCCGGTAACACTGAACCTAGGTAGTGCAACCGGAGGGACGGGGATCAATATTCTTACCGGTAGTGCCAGCACAGTGACGGTGGGTGGTAGTGCGGTTAATGTCACAGGTGGAGATAATACGATAGGACTGAACAATTCTGGCAATGGCAGCACGAGCCTTTCTAGTGGAAGTGTGGTGAGTGTTACAGGCGGTAATAATTCCACCGGTATTGTTAACTCATCGGTTGGTACAATGACAATAGATAATAGCTCAGTCGAAATTACCGGTGGGGCAGGTTTATTTGGATTGAATAATTTAGGGAGTGCGGGCATTGTCAATATATCGAATGGAAGCCGTATTACTCTGGTAGGAGGTGATAATTCCACGGGCATTATGGATTCATCCTCGACACTGATGACGGTTAACAACAGTTCTATCAATATTTTTTCAGGAACGAATGCCTTTGGAATAGATTATTTGGGAAGCGGAGGGATAAACCTGACAGGAAGTATGGTGAATGTGACCGGAGGTAATAATTCAACAGGTTTCCTATATGGTCCTGGTATAGGTACAGGTACTGTTAATATAACGAATAGTACATTGAAAGTTAATACAGAAAATAGCAATTTTGCTGCGGCGGGGCTTAACCTTTTTCCTAGTGACAACAGTCAGATTAATCTCAATGCGAGCAACGTTAACGTGACAGGTGGCGGTAATACGTCAGGGGTTATACTACAAGGCGATTCAGAAACGATTATCAATAATGGAAGCTCAATTTCTGTTGTGGGAAACACTGGTTTTACCTTCGGTGTGGAAGCGTTTAATAATAGTATTGGACCCATCACCAACAGCTCAATCATAGTCATGCAATCAGGGAATGGAACCCCTATTGGAATCGACGCTCAAGGGAATAGTCTAGTAACCAATACCATGGTCGATTTATTTGTGAGTGCTAATAACAACACGCAAGCGGTAGGAGCACTAACCACAGTGAATGCTTCAATTGAGTTTAATGACTTTTCCCACATCACGGTTGTTGGAAATCCTAGCTCGGTAATAGGATTGGGTAACGTAGTTACCGGCGAGACGACGGTTTGCACCTTAAATGGAATATTTGTTGTTTGTTAATCGTTTTGACTGATAGGCTGATAGGATCTGAATGCACCGGACTTGAATTCAAGTTATAAGAGCAACTTGTTAAGTTTTTTTGATTCGTTATGCAACATCCGATAATAAAAGTTATCGGATATATAGAAGCCTCTTTTACGCGCATTCAGATCATATGCAGCCCTTTTTTAAAAATTTCAGCCATTAATTTTCTAATTCAGGGATAAAATAAACAATGAAGCAAGTAACCTTGTTTCACTACATGCGTAACTTTTGCATGCTATGACTTAATTGATTTTGATTAGCCGGCTCCGGATCTAAATTTAAAATAAAACTATACCTATCGGGATAAGTCAGGATACTTTCATTGCCACGTTGAGTAGAGAAAGAACATCTTTTACCATTATCAAAAAAATTACCTTTTCTAAATTTTCTAAAATTATGATTGAGCTGAGTCTTTATATTGCATATATTCAGTTCATATTCAGTTTGAAATGTCATTAATATAGGGCAGTCAGGTTTAATTAGCTTTGGAAATACCTGATTTACTATTTGGCAAAATATATGCTGTCTACCGTTGCTCTCGGTGAAATCTCCATTACGCATTATCCCAAAATCAATAGCGTGCGACGGTATAATTACGCTCATTTCACTGGAATTAGAGGCATCCGCACAAAAGAATCTCACATTTTCATACGCTTTATACCTAGCTCTGTTGTCTTCAATTATAGCGTTGTTATTATCTATGCCAATATAATTAATTTTCTTATTATGATGTTGAAAATAGAGGATTAAAGGTAGGATCTCATTAGAGATACCACAAGCCAAACTAAGAATTGTAAAACTATCTTCGTGTTCTTTTTTTGGAAAAAACTCAATCAGTTTTAATCCATCTATAATTGAATATAAACCCGTTGCTATTGCTGATTCACCCTCAAGTTCCGAGGGTAAAGTAATTTTTTGGCATTCTTTTTTTAATATAGAATGCATTAAACTAAAATAGCAGGAACCTTCTTTGATTAAGCCTGCATGAAGAGAGTTTAAATATTCATCACTTTCTCTAAATAAATCACACGGCTTTTTTTTTATTTTGTTTACAGAAAGATAGTTCGCGCCATATTGGATTAACAGCTGAATAGTTTTACTATAATCTGCAGAATTACCTTTATATATTTCCACTGCCTTAAAACAAGCCCAATGCAAGGCTGTATTTCCGTTAGAACTTTGACTATCTATATTAAACCTTGAACTTCCATTATTCCTATTTCCATCTAAAATTTCTTGAACTTTTTCAAACTCCCCTTTTGCGGCGTGTTTACGTAGTAAAAGCTCCTCATCGTGCGAGTTATTCTCTAACATATTTTATTCCCTAAATTATTTATATACGTGGATTCAGGATCGATTGAGTTCTAATGTTCAAAAATCTATCAACAACTTCATCTAATACGCATCAATCACAGGCAATTGTTCCCATAAAATGTCTGCTATACACCTACGTTATTCGAGCTTGAAAAGGCCGGTGAAAGACTCGAACCTCTACCATCATAATAATCAAAGGGTCGCGGTGGATGAAAAAATCTACTTTGAATCGAGCCTCCTAAAGCTCTTGGAGGGAGCAAACGCGTCGTTTCTGAAGAAGGTCCCGCTAACTCAGCGTCATTTATTAGATTAGCATCACGCTCTTTCATTAAGTTTACAATATCTAGCTTTTGTATAATTTCACAAACCGCCTTATATTCCTGACAAACTTCTTTCAAGCTAAAAGATAAAATTAATTCCGGTTCTGTATCTAAATAATTTATCAATGCTTCGATATGCTCGAGGCTATAATTTTTGTCCTCTAATTTACCTAATAGTTTTAATAGGCTTTCATCGATATTTTCCAGGGATGCTGCTTCTTTACGTATTTTTATTTTAAAGCTATCTGTCAGTTGAATAAGTGTTACACCAAAATTTTCCAGATCGTGTTTGTCTTTAATATTCAAAATATTTTTTAACTGATCGGTTGATGCTTGCGCTAAGGAATCTAATAATAATGGGTGTTGTATCAGTTGGATACTATCTTGCATTTGGCTTAACGCTTCATAAAGTCTAGCCACTGTTTGTGTGTCTTCAGCGCCGCCATATTGTGCAAATTTACTGAGCACATGACTAAAGAAATCCATAATGGCATTAAAGCCTAAAAAAGTTAAACCGGTTTTAGCTAAATCGAGTAAATAAGGACGCAAAAATTCCAATTTATCATTAAAATTATCATTAATTAATTGCGCCCCTGCGGCATAAGAAAAAGCCGATAAATACATCGATATCATAATCAATAAGACCGATGTTTTTGGATAAAGTTTAAAAGCCATAGGGACTTTAACCGTATCATCTTTCCATGCAGTCAAATAATCATAACTATTTTGTAAAGCATTTCCGCCAAAAAATGCTAATAACACACCTAAACAATAAATAGAAGGCGCTGAAATGACCGCGCCGGATACTGGATTGCCAGTCAATTCAGTCATTTCGTTATAGGTACCACCCCAAAACCCCGCACAAGCTAATATCACCCAAGATGCACCTGGTATATAAACTGCTTTTCTAAAAAAGTTATTGATGCTGCCGGATGAAGAAATAGTTCGATTCAACGACATCACATGTAAACGATCGAGTAGTTTGGTTAATAATTCTAAGGGTGCCTGCTCTGTTTCTTTAATGTCGCGAATGTCATTTTTTACTTCATTACTATAACTACACCCTGCAAAGCTAAAGCCATAAATACTTAACAGCCTTTGTCCTAGAGCTAAATGATCAATCAAGCGTTGCTTAATCCTTTGAAAAGGTAAATTTATTTGCGCTTCTAATTTTTTTTCTTGTTTTTTTTCTTCGGTTTGTAGCGCATTAGATATTACGTGATAAATAAATTCTAAAGGTAAAAAAGGTGCGCGATATAACGAATTTTTTAACGCCAACTTGAAGGGTAATAAATGTAATAAGGTATTCGTTACCCCCACAATAAAGGCTTGGGAAATGATTAACATCTTAGGTAAACCGGGTATTGGGTTAACACAAGTGATTATCATAAAAGGGATAGAAGCAATAAACGAACCTGCGAAGGTCACTGTATTTTCTGCTAGTTTTTGCTTGACACTTAAAGGATATTTTAAATAATCCTTTAACTTAATTGGAATGAATTCTGCCTTTTGCCGATCAAAAAATGCATTCGTTGCCGATATTAATATCCCCACTGCTACCAACATCGTACCTGTCAAATGATTTATAAGAATAAAATTACAAGGGATGTCCTTATAGGTTGGATCAGCGCAAATAGATTCGGCATACGCTTTCGCAGGAACGTAATAGAATATTACACCAAAAAAAGCGATAACAGCTAAGCCGGATTGTTTAAATACTTCATCGGCTAAGCGACTATGCCCTTCCCCGTCCAGGTAATATTTAATAACCGCATTTAATGCATTATTGTCTTCCTCTATATTAATAAGGAGGGAATTCTCGAGTTCTGTGTCCTCACCGTTAATTGATAATTGCATATCCATCTCCTTTTTAAGATTTTTTTTATATTTTATTGAGAGGTTTTTTGTTTTTTAATTTTAGCGTTTAAAATAATTTTCAGCTTAAAATATAAGGCAATAAGTTTTAGGCTGAAACTAATTTAGACGATTAATGGGTGAAATAATTTCCCTATATTAATTAATGTTATTTAGTTTAAAAATATTTGTTTATAAAACTAATATTTTTATTTAATGCGAATTGACTGTATACGATCGTAGCTTATTTAGAAATTAATCTAGCATAACTTTTTGATGATTCCAATCTGTTTTTTAAAAAATATAATCATGGTGTTTAGATTTTTTATGCAGGATTAACAGAAATTATCGGCTTTATAAAATTAATTTGTTCAACATTCTCAGCTGAACAAATGCGTCTACGATTTTGGAGAGTAAAAAATTGTGTCACCTGCTTATTTGCTTGAGTGGTAGTGGGTTGGATGAAAGAATCAATCGTATCTAAATAATCCTTATAAATAATAAAGGCATCTAATAATTTGTTTTCCAATTGCAATTGAACTTTATGATTAATGTTTTTATATAAAAAATAGCCCACTAATATACCGATACTGATAGCAATCAGCATCTCAACACCGATAATCAATAATATACTTAATAATGCTCCGCCCAAAATAATACTTAGATTGGGTATTGCTGCCATTATCACCCAACCCGTGAAGATGGAGCCTAAGCTGGCATAAGCCATATAAAAATAAAGGCTTTGTTGTTCTTGTATTTTGCATAGATAGTTGATCAGAAGATTAAATAATCTTTGTTGATCATAATCACTCAAATCATCGTTTGATCTTTGCAGTATCTCTAAACTATTTTCAATCAATTCAAAATTATAATGTTCAGATACGAGTGATAATTTTATACTTAGCTTAAAATGCGTGGCGGTAGCACTATCGGAGGAAAGGAGAGAAAAGATACCGATACGCTTGCACCCTTCCCTATATCTTATCGGTAAAGCATAATCCTGATTTCCTACTGCATTCATGTTAAATCCTTATAAATAAAGATAATCCAAACTGCGAGCCTATTATTGATCGATTATTAGTCGTGCGTATAGGGTCATAAGACTGACATTTTTAAAGGCTTACGCACAGAAAATTCGCCTTTTCAGTAAGACCCGTATACTATCGGCAAAAATTAAATTTTTGAGCAATAAAGTATGATATCGATTAATCAACTCAGCATGGCGTATGGCGAAAAACTGCTATTTTATGACGTTAATCTCATTTTATCGTCACACAGTCGTTATGCCTTAGTCGGTGCGAATGGCGCGGGTAAATCTACTTTTTTAAAATTACTTACCGGCGCAGAGCAACCCATCGCCGGTACACTATCCATTCCTAAAACCGCCAGTGTGGGATGGTTGAAACAAGATCAATTTCGCTACGAGAATACACTGATTATCGATATCGTGTTACAAGGCAAACCTGCCTTATGGCAAGCCATGCAAGAAAAAGATAAATTGCTACACAGTGATCTGCATAACCCAAAAAACATCAATCGTTTAGGTAAGCTCGAAGAAGAAATTGCGCGTTTGAATGGTTATAGCGCTCATGCTTTAGCCGCCAAATTATTAATGGGTTTAGGAATACAACTTGCATACCACGAAAAACCGTTAAGCACGCTATCGGGCGGCTTTAAATTGCGAGTTTTGCTGGCACAAGCCTTGTTTCAAGAGCCTGACATTTTATTATTGGATGAGCCGACTAATCATTTGGATTTTATCTCCATCGTCTGGTTGGAAAAATATTTAAAAAATGAATTTTCAGGTTTGTTACTGTTTATCTCGCACGATGTCGAATTCATCAATCGCTTGGCGGATCAGATCCTGGATGTCGATTACGGTGAAATACGCCAATATAGCGGCAACTATGAAAAATTTCTTGCGGAAAAACAATTAATTATTGAGCAAAAACTCCAAGAAAAACGTAGTGTAGAACTTAAAATAGCGAGCATGCAAAGTTTTGTGGATAGATTTCGCGCCAGTGCTAACCGAGCGAAAATGGCCCAATCACGTGTGAAAATGATCGCCAAAATGGAAATTCCAGATATTAAACAATCTTCGCGATTATCCCCAACATTTCAATTCAAATCGATACGCCCTTCTGGAAAATGGGTGCTACGCGTTAAAGCATTAGCGAAAAACTTTCAAGAGAAAAAACTTTTCCAGCAGCTGAACTTCGAGATAAAGCGTGGCGAAAAAGTAGCGATTATGGGTGAAAATGGTATTGGTAAATCAACCTTAATTAAAATATTACTCAACACAATTCCATCTGACCAAGGCAGTGTTGAGTGGGGTTATGAAACGCATACCAGTTATTTTTCACAGGACCATCATGATTTACTGAATAAACATGCAACCGTTTTAGCCTGGTTAGAACAATATTCCACTGGCATCAGTGAGCAATCGATACGTAAAACCCTAGCGCAAGTCTTGTTTAATAAAGAAGATGTTCTCAAAGATATTTTAGCCTTAAGCGGCGGTGAAGCGGCCCGCTTATTATTGGCAAAAATGGTATTAGAATCGGCGAATGTCTTAATCCTGGATGAACCCACCAACCATCTCGATATTGAAGCAACTGAAGCGCTGGCGAGTGCCTTACGCAATTATCCTGGCACATTACTCTTCGTGAGCCACGATCGACATTTCATCAATAAAATAGCGGATCGCATTTTATTCATTTCACATGAAAAGAAGTTACAAGATGTTAAACGATTAGATGCGATTAATTTAGCTTAATCGCATTTTTATTCTCTCTTCGCATTACCCATTCCCATACTTGGGTGTTTTCACAACGTCGGCGTTTTTCTTTCCTGAAGCCATGTTGTTGATAAAATAACAAGGTACGCTGGTTTTGTTCATAGACAGCCATCCAAAGTGCAGGTCTTAATTGTTTGGCATGATTAAGCAAAGCAACACCATAACCTTGGCCTTGTTTGTCAGAGCGAACAAATAAGGCCGATAATTCATCGGCATGCAAAGCGCTAAATCCAAGTACTTCATGATCGACTTCCAATACCCAACATTCACAAATCGGTAAATAATCATTTAACATCGTACGTAGTTGTTCCTGCCAATAAGTCGCTGCAACAAAAGGATGTGCCTCAAAACTCCCCTTCAGCCATAAATCGCCAATAATAGGAAGATCATCGGCTAATGCCGGACGTATCGTAAACTTTTTTGTTGAGTCAAATTGAGTGTGAGTCATTTTTTTTATATCTTTTCATAGTGGTTTTATTGTACTCCAACTACGACACGCCGGGCATAGCCAATCAAGCATTTTGCTATTAAAACCACAGCTTAAACAACGATAGACCGGTTTATTTTCCATCAATTTTTTAATCAGATCTTTTAAGCTAGTTAAATTACTTTTATCCGTCAGAAAACAATTTTCTTGTGCTAAATGTAAATCAACTAATTGATATAAGCCAGGCAATGAAGGCTTAGCTTGTAATTGCCGCGTCAAAAATTGAAGTGCTTTATCATTATCATTTTCTTGGATTAATTTAACGATAGCCAGTGAAATGGGTGTCTGTGCATGCTCGTTGAGTGTTTCATGCAAATAACCTAATAACCCTATCGTTCCTGAATGATGTTGTAAATAACATTGATTAAGTGGTGCTAACGTTTCAGTAATATAATCCGGATCTTGTTTTTTTATTGCTTGATAAATAGTAATCGCTTCTTCCCATTTTTCGGCAGCAATGGCCAATTTTCCTTTAATAAGATTAGCTCGAACACAGTTCACATCATATTTTAGCGCCTGCTCTAAGAGTTTAATAACTTCTTTTTGGCTGGCTTTGGTATTGAGTAAATTCTGTGCTAATTCGCAATGATAATGCGCAATATTTTTAAAAATTTTGTTATCCCATTTCGAAATTTTTTTTGCTTGTTTTATGGCGATTTCCCAACGCTTTTGTTGTTGGTAGATTTCTAATAGATAACGCACAGCAATACGCGCGTACTCGCTATCGTCATGATGGATCACTTCAAAAAATAAGCGCTCTGCCCTATCTAATAAACCTGCGCAATAATAATCTCTGCCTAGGGCTAACAAGGCTTGTAATTTTTGTGCATGCGCGAGATTAGGTCTGGCAATCAAATTTTGATGAAGCCGGATAGCGCGATCGATTTCACCACGCCGACGAAATAACACACCTAAGGCTAAATGGGTTTCCACGGTTTCTGTATCTACTTCGAGTATCTTAATAAAGGTATCCACCGCTTTATCTGACTGCTCATTGAGCAAATAATTTAAACCGCGTAAATACTCACGATTGCATTCGTTTTTTTTACTTGAATTTGAATTGGAAAATTTACAAAAAGCAGCATACCAACCGGAAGCGGCGGCAATAGGCAGCAATAAAAACAGTAACTCCAGCATAATTACGCTCAATAGGATACACCCTGTCATTGCTAGCGCAAAGAGCATTAATCGTCATTGCGAGCGCCGCAGGTGCGCGGCAATCCAGGAAAAATACCGATTAATTGTGGATGGCCACGCTCATTACATTCGCTCGCCATGACGATGGTATTAATGTTGATCTTTAAACGGTAAAGCTCTTAAATTGCTTAGTTCTTTTTCGACTAAATTTAACCGATGTCGTAAACGCCGATTAACATATTTAAGTTTTATATACGTAATAAAAGCCGTTAATAAGCCTAATAAACCGCCCACAATAAAACTAAGTATGGTTAATAAAGACAGCGGTAATCGCTTAGTACCCAAATAATAATTAACACTGACTAGATCGGCATTCAGACCGGCAAAAATCAGCCCCAATATGAATAATACTATCAGGAACAAATATGTTATGCATCGCATAGACTTACCTACTAATTAGAAGGTGTCTTCAATAAAAGACACCTTCTAGCCCCATGCTGATTTGCTTAAGAAAAAGCTTATTTAGTGACTACTTTTTCTTCTAAAGGAAGTAAAGAAAGTGAAATGTGACGATTTTTTCGATCAAGATTTAAAATTCTTGCTTCGATTTCTTGTCCCACTTCAAAATTTTTCCCCTCTTCACCGCACTCAGTCGTTTTAAGTTGAGCTTCGATATTATTACCTAAATCAACTTTCATTCCTTCGTCGTTAATTTCGGTTATTTTTCCTTTGACCATTTGATCTTTAGTATATTTATCAAAAGGATGCGATGATTCGGTATCCAATTGTTTAATACCCAGCGAAATACGTTCGCGTTCAGGATCGATGGATAAAATGATCGTTTCTAATTCATCACCTTTTTTGTATTTACGCACCGCTTCTTCGCCCGATATATTCCATGCGATATCCGATAAGTGGACTAAACCATCGATGTTACCGGGTAAGCCGATGAAAAGACCGAAATCAGTGATCGATTTTATTTTACCGGTAATACGTTCGCCTTTAGCATGCGTATTCGCAAAATCTTCCCAAGGGTTAGACTTACACTGCTTAATACCTAAAGAAATACGACGTCGATCCGAATCAATATCTAATACGACGACCTCAATTTCCATGCCTGCTTGAACGATTTTATTTGGATTAATGTTTTTGTTGGTCCAATCCATTTCTGAAACGTGGACTAAGCCTTCAACACCTTCTTCTATTTCGACAAAACAACCATAATCAGTGACATTAGTTACTTTACCTTTTAAGCGTGTACCGACAGGGTAACGTTTGACTAAGTCTTCCCAAGGATCGCCGACTAATTGTTTAAGCCCTAATGAAACACGGCCTCTGTCTCTTTCGATTTTCAATACCACGACTTCAATTTCATCGCCTATGGTTAATACTTCACTGGGTTGCTTGACGCGTTTCCACGAAATATCGGTCACGTGTAATAGACCGTCGATGCCACCTAAGTCGATAAATGCACCGTAATCCGCTAGGTTTTTTACGATACCTTTAATGACTTGACCTTCTTCTAATTCAGTTAATAACTGTTCGCGTCCGGCTTGACCTTCTGATTCAAGCACCGCACGCCGTGATAAAACGATATTATTGCGCTTAGGATCAAGCTTAATAACTTTAAATTCCAGATCTTTACCTTCGATAATACTAGAATCACGTACTGGACGTACATCAACTAAAGAGCCAGGTAAGAAGGCACGTAGATTACCGATTTCCACCGTAAAACCACCTTTCACTTTTCCTGTCACTTTCCCGGTCACTACCGTATCGGCATCGTGTGCACGCTGTAAAGCGGTCCACATTTCTGCACGCTTGGCTTTTTCACGTGATAAACGTGTTTCACCAAAACCATCTTCTAAAGATTCTATACTGACGTCAATTTGGTCGCCCACTTTGACTTCTAATTCACCGGCTTCATTATAGAATTGCTCAATGGGAATCAAGCCTTCTGATTTTAAATTCGCATTAACAACAACACGGTCTTTTTCGATGCGGACTACGGTTCCGGTAATAATCATCCCGGTGTAAAAAATACGCTCGGAGAAATTCTCCTCCAGTAACTGTGCAAAACTCTCACTCATAGTGTTATATCGCTTGTTCTTTTTTAGAGAACCATGGTTATGGCGCAATACGCGCGGTTAAAATTTGGGTGTGTCATCATTCAGCGAATGACAACACATCCAGCATTAGGCCAATTTTCTAGCCTAATGCCCCCTGTTACATTTTTTCGTGCTAAGTTGTGACAACAACTTATCTTTAATAAGCTGTAGCACTTCTTGAATGCTTAAGTGCGTCGTATCGATATTAATAGCTCCCTTGGGCGCTATGAGTGGCGCTATTGGACGCTGTCTATCTTGACGATCCCGCTGTTCAAGCTCTGCTCGCACAGCGTCAAGGCTAACATGCTTCCCCTTTGCCTTCAACTGTAAATAACGTCGTTTAGCACGTTCTTCTAGGCTCGCTTCCAGGAAGATTTTAAGCTCCGCATCCGGGAAAACCACACTACCCATATCTCGGCCGTCGGCCACCAAGCCCGGGGCGCGGCGAAATGCCCGCTGGTAGGCGAGTAAGGCCTGCCGAACCTTAGGATAAGCCCCTAATTGTGAGGCTAATTGGCCGATTTCTTGCGTGCGTAGGCTATCGGTGATATCGCGCTGCTGCCAAAAAATCCTCAGCATTTGATCGGACGCTCGTACACTGAAATTAAGATCTAAGTCCGCCACTAAAGGAAGTAATTTATCTTCATCAAAAGGTGTCTGCGTCGTTGTCGCAATCCAAGCGGCGGCACGATAAATGGCTCCGCTATCGAGGAAATGCCAAGCCAATTCTTGGGCTAATAAATGACTAATCGTACCCTTGCCAGAACCACTCGGACCATCGATCGTAATCACCGGAATGAGCGATGTTTTTTCTGTGCTTAACAACATGATAAATAAGCCTTCCAAGCCGATTTCCGGTAATGATGGGCGCTCGCCGCCGGATCGGCCGCTTGATAAATACCACGACCCACAATAATGATGTCCGTGCCATTTTTTGTAATGGCTTGTTCAGGGGAAATATAGTGTTGGCCGAGACCATCATCCGCAGCACTCGCATCGAACTGTACGCCTGGCGTCATGTGTATCAAGCCAGGATTTTCTGTTAATTGATGCTGCGCAATAAAGCCCATAACAAAATCGGGATATTCTTCAGCCATAGCAAGACTCGCTTGCGTGTAAGCCCCCTTAGCTAAGGAACCTGCTGAACTCATTTCTGCAAGCAATAATAAACCCCTTTTTTTAGCCAAGCCTACTTCTCGCAAACCTTGAATAACGCCGGGGCCAGGTACCGTGTGTGCATTAACAATATCGGCCCAATGGGCGATTTGGTAGATACCCCCAGCATATTGTTGTTTGACGGTATGACCAATATCAGCAAATTTACGATCTTCAAAGATTAAAAACTGATGTTTATCCGCTAAATAATTAAGTTGCTGGATAAAATCGACACTGAAATCAGACAGAATATCGACATGCGTTTTTAATAGACAAATTTCATCCCCTACTATATCCGCTAAATTCAGCAAATCAGACGTAAGATTAACATCGGCAGATAAACAAAGATTTGTTTGTTTTTCCGCTATCAGTTGACATAAACGTTGCGCACTGGCGTTTAAGCAAACAATCGCGCGCTCAGCAAAACTTAATTTTTTAATTTTTTTTGACATTTATGGGTTAAGTAAAGGATCAAATGCAACAATCTGCGTCGTCAGATGTAGCTCGGTATTGAGTTGCTCGGCCACTTGCTTCATTTGTTCCGGTTTAATTTCTGGCCCTACAAAAACACGTGTCAATACGCCCAATAAACTTTTGTAGGGACGACTATAGGCATTAAAGCCTTTACGGCGTAAGGTTTGCACCAGATTCTCAGCTTCTGCGGGATCTTTGATATCAGGTAATTCAACTACCCAGGCTTTTGCCGGCGTTAAAGGAA